>NZ_DASYHS010000102.1:0-36835 GCF_035998295.1 Arenibaculum sp.
GAGGCTCGTGAGACCCCGGCGGCCGAGATGAAGCTGACCGAGCACGAGACCGCGGAAGTCGAAGCCGAGTGACATCGCGCTGCGCCCATCGGGCGCGGCACCATCCCCCTTCGCGTACGGAGAGAACGACATGGGCTACGCATTCAGCGCACGTACCGCCTTCGAAACCGAGCAGGAGAAGGTGCACGACAAGATTCAGCCGGTCGAGGGTCACCTGACCGAGGACGAGAAGGTCGAACTCGAGATCGAGTGACGCGGACCGTCGGGAATGGCCCCTCGCCGTGGATGCCGGCGAGGGGTCTTCCATGGCCCGGCTGACGCCTGGAGAGCGCGGCACCGCTCTTTCCGGCAAACCGGCTCCAGGCAGTCGTCTGCATTGGAGGGATATGATGGGCTACATGGTTTCCGGACTTTCTCCCTTCGAAACCGGGATGGAGAAAACGGAAGAGAAGGCGAAACTCACCGAGATTCGCCTCACCGATGAAGAGAAAGCTGAACTCGAGGCCGAGTAGGCTGATCTCCAGCATCACGAATCAAGAATACAAGAGAATGCGATGTGAGGCAGCGACATATTTGTCTGCATTGCCTGCATATCCGTGATCTGCGAAGATCGACGCCGAGCCGTTCGAGCAATGAGCTCAACTCGAAGAACCAACCGAACAACTCAAATGAACTGGAGGATTTATCATGGGTTATGCTGAACACGCCCGTTCGCCGTTCGATTTCGACCTGAACCCGCGGGTCGAGGACAAGGCGAAGCAGGCCGAGGTCGCCTTGACCGAAGAGGAGAAGACGGAACTCGAAGCCGAGTGATCCGTCGCGCGGTGCCCGCCCGGCGGGCACCGCGCTCCCCTTGCGCAGCGGGTATCCGTTCCTCATGCAGCATCTGCCTTTCGAGCGCGAGCTGACGCCGGCCTCGGCACTTGATCGCGTGCAGGACGACTTGAACGAACTGGGCCTTCGCTGGCGGCTGCGCATGCTGGGCGGCGCCTGGCCGACCGTGCTCGCCGAACTGTTCGACGGACAGGGCGCGAAGGTCTCCCAGGGCGTGGGCAAGGGACGCACCGAGCTGGCGCTCGTGGGCGCCCTGTTCGAGGCGCTCGAGCATTGGTGCACGGACCGCAGCAACGGCGCGGCGGTCTCGATCGAATCGTCCCACGGCTTCACCGGAATCGAGCTTTGCCGCGACGAGAAGGCGGTCGAGCTGCTGTCGAAGGCGCCCGAGGCGCCGCTTGCCTGCCGGCAGTACACGCAGATCGGGGGCGAGCGCCCCCTGTCCTACCCGCTGTTCCTCGCCAAGCCGAACTACTGGCGCAGCCCGCGCGTCGAGGGCGACGCCTTCGACTATGGCAGCCTCGTCCGCTATGGCTCCAACAGCGGCACCGCGATCGGCGCCAGCTTCGAGGAAGCCTGCATCCATGCGCTCAGCGAGGCGGTCGAACGCGACGCGCTGTCCGCCTTCCTCGCGCGCCGCATCTATCAGCCGTCCGCCGGCAGCCGGCTGGCCGTCGTCGACACGGCCACGCTCCCGCGGCCCGCGGCCGAACTGCTCGCCACGGCCGAGGCCGAAGCGGGTGGCCGGGTCCATCTGCTGGACCTGGACCGCGGTTTCGGCGTGCCGGTGTTCCTCGCTGTCGCCGACGGCGCGGCCGGCGGGCCGGCGCGGTTCGGGGCGGGCGCCTCGCTCAATGCCGAGTATGCGGCGATCCGGGCCGTGAGCGAACTGCTGCAGATCCTCCATGTCGGGAGCGAGCCCGAGGTGGCCCAGGAGCGCCAGGCCCAGATGGACCGCCTCGCCCCCTACCCGCGCCTCCTGCGCTGCGCCACCTTCCAGGTCGGCCAGCTGATCGAGCGCGACGGGGCGGCATCCGTCGATTTCGCCGCCATTCCCAGCCGGCCGGCCGGCGGCCCCCTCGCGGACTGGCTCGCCGACCTGACCGGGCGCCTCGCGCGCCGGGGCCGCAGCGCGTTCGCCGCCAACGTCCATGTGACGCCCCTCGGCACGCATGTGACCAGCGTGGTCGTGCCGGGCTTCGACCGCTTCTTCAACGTCACGCTCGGCTCGCCGGTCCTGCCGTCCAGCTCCGCGCTGGCCGACCTGCCTGCCGGTGGCGAATGGTGCCGCGTTGCGTGACCATGCCGCGATGATCGCGGCGGAACTGGGCCACATCGCCGAGTTCGAGCGCCGCCTGCAGGCCGACGGCCGTCCCGGCGGGCCGGAGATCGACTGCCTGTGCGAGCCGGACCCGCACTCGCGCCACCTGCTGTTCCTGCTGCGCTGCGGCGGACGCCACTGGCTCGGCCGCAAGCTGCTGGAACGCCAGCCGTCCGGACCGCCGCTGCCGACCTCGCGCATCGCGCCGCACATGCTGCTCGGCGAATGGGAGGGCTTCCTCGAGGCCGAGGACGGCATGCGCTGCCATTTCCGGCCAGCCGACGCCGCCCGCAAGCGCGCGGTGGTCGCCGAGGCCGCCGACGACCCCGGAGCCGAGCTGTCCTTCCCGTTCGCCCTGCTGGACGAGGCCGGGCGGGAAATCGTAAGCCCGCCCGAATACTGGTCGGGCGACCCGCGCCTGGCCGCCGCCCTCGACGAGGGCGAGGTGCACCTGCGCGAGTACACGGCGCGGCTGCTCGGCCGGCTGGCGCTTCCGGCCGGCGGCATCGTCTACGACCCCGCCTGCTCCACGGGGACCTTCCTGGCATCGGTGAAGGAGGCAGCACCCGGGCTGAAGGTCGTCGGCTCCGACCTGTCGGCGGCCATGGTCGCGCTGGCGCGGCCCCGGCTCGACGACGCCTTCGTGGCCGACGCGGCGACGGTCGCGCTCCCGGAAGGCTGCACCCTGCTGGTCCTGCGGTTCCTGAACGCCGAGGTGCTGACGGTCGCGCAGGCCGAGGCGGCGTTCCGCCGTCTCTCCGGCCAGCTCCGCGCCGGCGCGCACGCGGTCGTCTTCGGGCACACTTCCGTCCTGGCGCCGGTCGGGCCGCTATGCGCCGAGCTGGGCTTCGACCGGTTGCGCTCGATCGGAGCGACGCCCGGCAAGGACGAGATCTTCCAGTACTACGTGCTGCGCCGCCGGTAGGGCGTTTCCGGACGAACCGGAAACGCCCGGGGAATCCGCGTTCCTCAGGCGTCGGCGCGGGCCAGGAACCGCGACAGCAGCTCGCGGGCGGCCGCGGCCGGGGTCGTCCGGCCATGCGTCACCGCCTCCTCCAGATGCGCGAGGTCGGCGCGCACGCCGGGATGGCGGCGGAACGCGTCCAGCAGCGTGTCGGAGATCTCGCTCCACATCCAGGCGCGCGCCTGGCCGGCACGGCGCTCCGCGATCGCGCCGCCGAGCAGGTCGCGGTAGCGGCCGACCGTCCGCCACACCTCCTCGATCCCGGCGCCGGCGACGGCCGAGCAGCTCAGCACCGGGACGCGCCACCGCGCGTCCGCCGGCTGCAGCAGCGCCAGCGCGTGGCGGTACTCGGCGACGGCGTGCCGGGCGGCGGCCACCATGTCGCCGTCGGCCTTGTTGACGACGATCAGGTCGGCGAGCTCGACGATGCCTTTCTTGATCCCCTGCAGCTCGTCCCCGCCGCCCGGAAGCAGCAGGAGCATGAACAGGTCGACCATGTCCGCGACCGCCGTCTCGGACTGGCCGACGCCGACCGTCTCGACGACGACGACGTCGAAGCCGGCCGCCTCGCACACCAGCATCGCCTCGCGCGTCCGCCGCGCGACGCCGCCGAGCGTCCCGCCCGAGGGCGAGGGCCGGATGAAGGCGTCGGCGTTGCGCGTCAGCTCCGGCATCCGCGTCTTGTCGCCGAGGATCGACCCGCCCGTGCGCCGGGAGGACGGATCGATCGCCAGCACCGCGATCCGGTGCCCCTGCCCGATCACGTGCAGGCCGAACGTCTCGATGAAGGTCGACTTGCCGACGCCGGGCACGCCGGTGATGCCGATGCGCACGGAGCGCCCGGAATGGGGCAGCAGCTCGGCCAGCAGCGCCTCCGCCGCGCCGCGGTGGTCGGGCCGCGTCGATTCGACCAGGGTGATGGCGCGCGCCAGCGCGCGGCGGCTGCCGGACCGGAGCTCGGCGGCGAGCGCCGGGGGATCGATGCCGCCGGAGGCGGGCGTGGCGGGTGCCGGGGTCATGGCCGCCACCCTACTATCCCGGGCGGGCGGGATGAAGGGCCGGCGTGACTTTCGCGCCGTCCCGACGGTTGGATTGGGACAGACGCGCAAACGGAACCGTTGGATGCAGACATGCCGGTAGTCCTACTCATCGTCCTTCTCGCGATCCTGATCGCCGCCTTCGGCTTCTGGGACACGCTCACCGCGATCGTCGGCGGCACGGTGCTGCTGGTCCTGTTCCTGGGGATCGTGGTCGGCTTCCTCGGCCTGTTCGGGTTCTGGGTCTTCGGGCAGTTCCGTCGGTAGGCGCGCCGCTCAGGTCGTCGCGACGGCCTCGCCCGCCTCGGGCGACCTGCCGCCCTCGCCGTTCTCGGCCGATTGCTGGCGGACCCACATCTCGGCATAGCGCCCGCCGCTCGCCAGCAGGTCGGCATGCCGGCCCCGCTCGGCGATGCGGCCCTGCTCCAGGACGATGATCTCGTCGGCGTCGATCACGGTCGACAGGCGGTGCGCGATGACGAGCGTCGTGCGCCCGCGGCTGACCTCGCGGAGATTGGCCTGGATCTCGCGCTCGGTATGGGTGTCCAGCGCGCTGGTCGCCTCGTCGAACAGCAGGATCGCCGGCCGCTTCAAGATCGTCCGCGCGATCGCGACCCGCTGCTTCTCGCCGCCCGACAGCTTCAGCCCGCGCTCGCCGACCATGGTCTGGTAGCCGTCCGGCAACCCCATCACGAAGCCGTGGATATGCGCGAGCCGGGCCGCCTCCTCGACCTCCGCCGGCGAGGCCTCGGGCCGTCCGTAGGCGATGTTGTAGTAGATCGTGTCGTTGAACAGGACGGTGTCCTGCGGGACGATGCCGATCGCGGCGCGCAGGCTCTTCTGCGTCACCTCGCGGATGTCCTGGCCGTCGATCGCGACGCGCCCGCCCGACACGTCGTAGAAGCGGAACAGCAGCCTGCTGATGGTCGACTTCCCGGCGCCGCTCGGCCCGACGATGGCGACCGTCCGGCCCGCCGGCACGGCGAAGGACACCCCATGCAGGATCGCCCGGCGCGGGTCGTAGCCGAAGGACACGTCCTCGAAGGCGACCGAGCCGCCCTGCACGGCGAGCGGCGCGGCGCCGGCGGCGTCCGCCACCTCGCGCTCGACCGACAGCAGCTCGAACATCTTCTCCATATCCGTCAGGCTCTGCTTGATCTCGCGGTAGACGAAGCCGAAGAAGTTCAGCGGCTGGTAGAGCTGGAGCAGGTAGGTGTTGACCAGCACGAAGTCGCCCACCGTCATCGTGCCCTGGACGATGCCGCGGCCGGCCATGTACATCACCGCCGTCAGGCCGACCGAGATGATCGCGCCCTGGCCGATGTTGAGCATCGACAAGGTCGTGTAGCTGCGGACGGCCGCCTGCTCGTACTGGCGCAGCGACGAGTCGTAGCGCCGCGCCTCGTGCTCCTCGTTGCCGAAATACTTGACCGTCTCGTAGTTCAGCAGGCTGTCGATCGCCTTCGTGTTGGCGCGGTTGTCCATCTCGTTCATCTCGCGCCGGAACTGCAGCCGCCATTCCGTGATCAGCATCGTGAACCCGATATAGGCGACGACCGTGACGAGCGTGACCAGCGCGAACCAGATGTCGAACAGGCCCCACAGGATCGCGCAGACCAGCAGGATCTCCAGCAGGGTCGGCAGGATGTTGAACAGCATGAAGCTGAGCAGCGTGTGGATCCCGCGCGTGCCGCGCTCGATCGAGCGCGAGAGCCCGCCCGTCTGGCGCTCGAGATGGAAGCGCAGGGCGAGCGCGTGGAGGTGCTGGAAGACGTTGAGGGCGACCCACCGGATGGAGCGCTGGGCGACCTTGGCGAAGACCGCGTCGCGCAGCTCGGAGAAGGCCAGCGACAGGACGCGGACGAGGCCGTAGGCGACGATCAGCCCGACCGGGATGGCGACCGCGAGGCCGGCCTCGCCGCCGAGAACGTCGACCGCCCCCTTGTAGAGGATGGGCACGTAGACGTTGGCGACCTTGGCGACGACCAGGCACGCGACCGCCAGGACCACCCGCAGGCGCATCTCGAAGCTGTCGCGCGGCCAGAGATAGGGCAGCAGGCTGCGCAACGCGCCCGCCTCGCCCAGCCTCGGGGACGGGGAACCGCGGTCGGTGTCTGGGGTCGTGGTCATGTCGGGGACGTACTCAGGAAAGGAACGAGCCTTAGTGTGGGCATTGCGCGCCGAAATCCAAAGCGTTGCGCGCCCACGAAACGCCGAACCGGTCAGGGACCGCTTCGGCGCATCCAGGACTTGAGCGCACGGGCCAGGGCCTCGGCCGCCGCCGGGTCGTCGAGCATGCGGCGCAGGCGATCGCGAAGGGCCGCGATCCTGCAGTCGGGTGCGGGCGCCGCCGCCTCGATTCGGCCGGGCGGCCCGGCCTCTTCCCGGCGGCCGGTCACGCCGGCCCCAGCAGGCGCCCGGCGATCCAGGGCAACAGCGCCCTTTCCGCGGCCCCTTCGGAAGCGCAGTCGGATGCGCAGTCGGATGCGGGGCGCCGCGTGAACACCGCCAGCGTGTGGCAGGTCCCGTCGGGCAGCAGGATATGGGCCGCATCGTGGCGGCAGCTTCCCGAGCGGCCCGGCATCGCCCAGACGCGGCTGCCCCGGGGCACGCCGGCCCCCAGGAAGCCGTCCAGGACCAGCCGGCCCCGCGGGTCGGCCGGATCGCGCTCCAGCAGCGCGCGCATCGCCGCCGAGCGCCCGGGCGACACCGCGCGCCCTTCCATGATCGCGGCCAGGAGCCTGACCGTCGCGTCGGTCGTCAGGCGGTTCGCGTTCTCGCCCCGCGCCCCGCGGCTGACCCGCTCGCGGCCGTACGGCCCCTGGGCATAGGTCTTCTGGCACACGTTGATGCGGTCGAACTCGGGCCAGCACCAGGAGCCGAACCAGCGGTTGACGGCGTTCCTGGCTTCGCGCCAGGCCGACATCTCCGGCTCGGGCAGCTCGATCCCGCCCGTCGTCCCGGTCAGCGCATCGAGCACCAGGTGGGTCGCGTCGTCGACCCCGTCGACGATCATGTCGCGGCACGCCCGTTCGAGCTCGGGCGTCGGGGCGAGCCGGGCCGCCTCGTACCAGCCGTGCAGCGCCACCATCAAGAACAGCTTCACGACGCACGCGGCCTCGAACGGCACGTCGCCGCCGTGGCTCGCCTGCACGGCCCCGGTTCCAGTTCCGGCCCCGCCCCGGGCGACCCGCCAGGTGGCCGCGATCCGGCCGGCCGCCGGGCCGTCCGGGCCGGGGCCAGGGGCGGCGTTGGGGCCGGAGGTGGGGCCGAAGCGCTCGCCCGCTTCTCCGATCACCGCTTCCAGATGGCCGGCAAGGTCCCGTCCAGCTTCCATGATTCCCGTTCCCGAGACGAATGCGCGCCGGCCCGCACGGCCGGCCGTTCTTCTATTGCACGGCCCGCGCCGAGGCAAGGATGCCGCGCGTCGCACCGGGCCGCGTCCGATTCGCGGCTCCGACGGCGCCGGCACGCCTCCGGACGCCCGTCCCGGGGCCGTCTCCGCATGATCGGCATACCGGCGAAGGTGCCGCGCACCGATCCCCGCGCACGTTTTGCACGATCCCAAGGAGAAGAACGGAAAAGAATAAGTTCAAAAACTTTCGCCCATTTCATACGATCGCATTGCCCGGGGTGTTCCGGGGCAAGAAACAAGTAGATAACGAATCATCTTATCCGCGAGAGGACGCCGGAGCCATGAGTCGGTCCGACCCGAACAGTGATCTCGGAAGCCAGATGTGCCGCAACGTCATCGTGGCGGGACGGCGGACGAGCATCCGCATGGAGCAGATCTACTGGCAGGAACTCCAGAGCGCAGTGGAGCGCGAAGGGTGGCCTATGAACGAGATCGTCAGCATGGTCGACCTCCGCAGGGGAAGCACCAATCTCACCGCCGCCTTGCGCGTCTTCATCATCTGCTACATGCAGGGAAGCCCGTCGTCGCGGAGCGAGGGTTCGGACGGATCACCGGACGACGGCGACGGGTCCGGGAGCCCGGGAGGCCGTCGGCCGTGCCCCGGCAGGATCGCGAGGGCGCTGGACGTCGTCGGCCCGCCCCGCAGGTCCACCAAGAGCTGAGAGGCCACCCGGCCCCGTGGCGAACGGACACCGGTGCGAACGGGCCCGCACCCGACACGAGGCGCGCGCCGGCCTTCGGGCGCCGTAATGGAGATGCACGCGTGAACAATGCCCCCCGATCCCCATCCTCCGGTGGTCCAGGAACCGGGAACTACGATCTTTCCGGCCTGGAGCCTTCGTATCGCAGCGGCCTGGAGGACGTGGCCGCCCGCGAGGGCGTGCCGGTGGACAAGCTGCTCGCGGACATCGACGCCGCCCGCGGGACGACGGGCCTCGTCGATGCGGTCAGGGCCGTCGTCCTGACCTATTTCCGGATCCTCTACGAGGACCGGAGCGGCCTTGCCGGCTCCTCGGCACCGCAGGGCCGCGTCATCGAGCGCGCGATGGCCGTACTGAAGGAGGACGGCAAGGAGGATGGCTGATGCAGGCCGCGCTCACCAGGCGAAGCGCGCGACGGCGGCCTGGGGCAGATGCCCGGCGGCCTGGGCCGCGGCCGCCAGCCGGGCCGGGTCGGGCGTCTCGCCCCAGCCCTTCGCCAGCTCCTCCAGATGGATGCCGCTGGTGACCAGCAGCGAATCGATGCCGGCGGCGTTGGCCCCGGCGACGTCGGTGCGGAAGCTGTCCCCCACCGCGAGGATGCGCCGGCGGTCGCCGATGCCGAGCAGGTCGAGGCAGCGGGCGTAGACCGGGGCGTGCGGCTTGCCGTGGTAGCGCACGTCGCCGCCCAGGTCCTCGTAATGGGCGGCGAGGGAACCGGCGCAGATCGCCATCTCGGTGCCGACCACCACGACGAGGTCGGGGTTCGCGCAGACCATCGGCAGACGCCGCTGCGCGCAGGCGGACAGCACGTCGGCGTAGTCGGCCACCGTCTCCGAGAAGTCGTCGATCCCGGTGTTGACGATGAAGTCGGCCTCCGCGGGCGCCCCGACCATCTCGATGTCCAGCCCTTCGAAGACGTCCTCGTCCCGGGGCGGCCCGATGTGCAGGCACCGCCGGCCGAGCGCCCGGTGCCAGCCGTCGGGCCGGTCGCGCAGCGCCTCGTGGGTCGCCTCGCCGGAGGTCATGAGGTGATGGTAGTGGTCCCCGGTGATGCCCATCGCGCCGAGCTTCGTCGCGACCGAGGCGCAACGGCGGGGCGCGTTGGACAGAAGGCACACCTTCTTGCCGGCCGCACGCAGCCGGTCCAGCGCGTCGAGGGCGCCCGGAAGCGGCTCCACGCCGTTGTGCAGGACGCCCCACAGGTCGAGGATGAAACCGTCGTAACGGTCGGCGATCTCGCCAACCCCCGACAGGAACGGCAGTTCGGATGAATGTCTGTCAGCCATGGCCGGTCATTTCTGCCACGGCGCGCCGGCCGACGCCAGAGATCAAGGCCGTCGCGGCGCAGAGGGCTGCGGCGGCCGGGGTTCGCCGAACAGCGCCCCCTGACCGAAATCCAGGCGCAGGTCCAGCAACTCGACCAGTTGCTGCTCGGTGGCGATGCCGTCGACGATCAGGTCGATGGCGCTGCGCTCCAGCTCGTGCTTCAGGGCGAGCACGGAATCGAGGCCGCCGAACGGGCTCGGCTGCTCCAGGATCAGGCCGGCGTCGAGCTTGACGTAGCGGACGTGCCGCGCCGCCAGGTCGGGAGCGTCGAAGTCGAGATGGGCGACCTCCCCCATCACGAAGCGGAAGCCCAGCCGGCCGAGTTCGGCCAGCATCGGACGCGCGTCGCCGTCCGGGTCGAACAGCTCGCCCTGGGGCAGCTCGAACATCAGCTTGTCGGCGAGCCCGGCATTATGCGCCATGAACTGGGAGAACTGCCGCACGAAAGCCCGGTCGGCCAGCGAATCGGCGGTCACCGCGCAGAAGAACCCGACCTGCTGGCCCCGGCGCTCCGCCTCGCGCAGGAGCTGGATGGCGCGGAAGAGCAGCAGGTTGTCGATGAACGCGACGAGGCCGTCGCGGCGCGCGACCGGCAGGTAGATCTCGGGGCCGAGCTCCAGCCCGTCGTCGAGCCGCAGCCTCGCCGTCACCTGGTAGAAACGGTGCTTGCGCTGGGGAAGCGCCACCACGGGCTGGATGCAGATGTCCACCCGGTCTCCGGACAGGGCGGCACGGATCGCGGCGGTGACGGCTCCGGCGGCGGGAGCGGCCCGGACCGCCCCGGCGGCGGTAGGGCCGGCATCGAGGACGGCATTGAGGACGGCATCGGCGGCGGCCTCGGCCGGGGCTTCCGCCTCGGCGAGCGCCGGGGCGGCCGCGCGTTCGCGCGCCAGCATCCCGCGCAGCGTCCGCAGCTCCGCGACCAGGGCCGAAACGTCCCGGCCGGCATCGAGGGCGGGGGCCGGGGCGGGGGCCGGGACGGGAGCGGGTTCCGGCCGGGCCGCGCCGCGCAGGCTCCGCAGCTCGGCATGGAGCTGGTCCAACCCCGCCGCCAGTTCCTCGTCGCCGCTGCGCAGCCGGGCGAGCCAGCGGGCGAGCGCCCGGTCCCGCTGCTGGCGTGCCGCCACCTCGTGCAGGATCGCGCCGAACAGGAAGACGAGCGCGCCGGCGACCAGCGCCGTCAGGCGGTCGACCGATGGGAAGCTGTGCGGCAGCGTCAGGGCGATGGCGATCGCGGGGACGGTGTAGACCAGGGCCAGCAGGACATGGGCGATCACCGGCATGGCGGGACCCGGGCGGGACTGCGATTCATCGCGGGGCGCATCCGTCTAGCTCCGGTGGTCCGCGCCGACCGGGTCGGCGATCCGGACGTGGTCGGCGCCGACCGCGTCGGCGAGCCGGGCGAACCCGTCCGCGCGCAGCAGCCGGACGAGCCCGCGCTTCAACTCCGCGACCAGGGCCGGGCCGCGATAGACGAGGGCGGTGTAGAGCTGGAGCAGCGAGGCGCCCGCGCGGAGCTTGGCGTAGGCGTCCTCGGCCGACGAGATGCCGCCGACCCCGACCAGGGGCATGCGGCCGCCGGTGAGGCGGTACATGCGCGCGAGCAGGCCGGTGGACGCCTCCATCAACGGCGCGCCGCTCAGCCCGCCGGCCTCGCGGGCGATGCCGGGAGGCAGCCCCGCCGGGCGCGCGACGGTGGTGTTCGAGACGACGAGGCCGTCGATGCCGCTGGCGAGCGCCACCTCGGCGACGTCCGCCTCGTCCTCGGGCGTCAGGTCCGGGGCGATCTTGAGCAGGAGCGGCGGCGGCCGGTCGCTTCCGGCACGCGCCCTGGCCTCCATCGCGCGCCCGAGCAGGGCTGCGAGGGGTGCCCGCCCCTGGAGCGCCCGCAGGCCCGGGGTGTTGGGCGACGAGACGTTCACGACGAGGTAGTCGACGAGCGGGGCGAGCCTGGCGATCCCGGCGGCGTAATCGTCGGCCGCGTCCGCCGTGTCCTTGTTCTTGCCGATGTTGGCGCCGACGATCCCGCGCCGCGCCCGGGCCCGCAGGCGCGCCTCGACCGCGTCCAGCCCGTCGTTGTTGAAGCCGTACCGGTTGATGAGCGCGCGCTGCTCCGGCAGGCGGAAGACGCGGGGGCGGGGGTTGCCGGGCTGGGGCCTGGGCGTCACGCTGCCCACCTCGACGAAGCCGAAGCCGAGGCGCAGCATCGCATCGGGCACGACGGCGTTCTTGTCGAAGCCGGCGGCCAGGCCGACGGGGTTGGGGAAATCCAGCCCCCACAGCCGCTGCGCCAGCATCGGCTCGTCCGCCGACCGGTCGGCCGGCGCCAGGCCGCTGCGCAGCAGCCGGATCGTCACGTCGTGGGCACGCTCGGGATCGAGGGCCCGCAGCAGCGGCCCCGCGACCGGGTACAGGTCGATCACGCGGCACCGGCCAGCGGCGGGAACACGTGCCGGCCGTCGGGGCCGAGAGGCAGCGGCGCCACCCGGGCGACGGCATCGACCGGCAGCGGCCCGTAGAGATGGGGGAAGAGCTGGCCGGCGCGCGACGGCTCCCATTTCAGCGCCGGGCCGAGGCGGGCGGCCTCCACTTCCAGCAGCACCAGCCCCGTCTGGCCGGCGCGATGGCGCGCGGCGCTCTCGACGATCTGGTCGGCCGTGGAGAAGTGGATGAACCCGTCCGCGAGGTCCTGCGACGAGCCGCGGTACAGCCCCGACGCCGAGGCCCCGGCCCACTCGTCCTGCCGGCACATATGGTAGATGTATGGTCCGCTCATGACGGCGGACAGTAGCGGAAACAGGCCTGCCTGACCAGAGCCGGCCCGATCCGCACGAAGGTTGCCCGCACCCTTCCCCGTTTTCGCATTCTGCAACGGCTTTCGCGTCCTGCTTTCTCCAATTTGCGAATGAAACTCCGGGACGCAAGAAATGTTATTGCAAGAAGGCCGGGCAAGCTGTTTCGCGGCACCATTGGATCAGGGGTAAAATTTCGCAACACCCAACGGATTCCTCGATCGTGCATGATCGGCCATAACCGAAAGCATAGGAGTTCGGAATCTGGCATCGCCCTTGCGTTGGGATGGAACCAGAGCACTCGCGGAGGGAACTATGGATACGGCAATGAACACGATCCCCGAAGAACGCCGCAGCACCAGCAAGGCGATGGATTATGCGCTGGAGATGGTCCAGGCGCTCGGCGAGGCCGGCCTGACCACCGTCCCGGTGAAGCCGAGTGCCGCGATGCTGACCGCGGGCGCGCGCGCCGGCAAGGTGAGCGTCGAGACCGTCTGGAAGATCTACCAGGCGATGCTGCGCGAGGAGGGCTGAGGCCCTCCCCCGCGCGTCCCGTCCGCGGCATTCGCCCGCGGACGTCAGGACGGGCGGGCCTCCGGCCGGCCGTACACGCATCTCCTCGCGATGCGCAGGCACGTCTCGTAGACGAGATCGCCGGGTTCCGGGGGTTTGGCGGGTCGCACGCCGTCCAGTACGGGGCATGCGCGGCGGATCGCGGCCGGGCGGCAGCCCGACGGGCCGACCCGGCCGAGAATGGCGGCTGCCAGCGCCTCCTGCCCGTCCCGCCCCGCTTCGGCCCACAAGGTCCGGGCCAGGACGTCGACCGCGGCCCGTTCGCAGGCGCCGCAGTCCGGCCCGTCGGGACAGGCGCCGCGCCCCGCCGCGGCCGGTCCGCAAGCCGTCACCGCCATCAGGCGCCGGCGGTTGCCGTGCCTGCGTCCACCGATCCCCATTTCGTTCTCCTCCGCCAGTGAGCCGCGTCACGCGGTGAAGTCCGTGCGCGCGAGAAAGACGCCGCCGCCCCGCCAGTCGGGCGGGCGCGGCGGACGCGCCGCCGTGCCCAGGCGCACCGGCTCGTTGTCCAGGCATCCCGACACCGCGTCGAGGCCGTCGTCCGGGCTCCGTCCCGCGCGGCCCGGACGCCACTCCCGCATCTCGCGGACGAAGGGCGTGTCCCAGACGTCGCGATGGGCGTGGAGGGAGCGGGCGGCCAGCACGGCGTCGAACGCCGAGAGGATGCGCTCGTCCTTCGGCCGCACGCTGCGGGCCTCGACCACGGCGGCCGCGACGCCCGCGCGCGCCATCTCCCGGCGCAGGATGCCCGGCAGGAACGCGCCGAGGCCGTTGGCCTCGACCGTGACCGAGGGCAGGTGCAGCGCCGCGACGAAGCCGGCGACCTGCCGGCACTGCTGGGTCGCCGCGTCCTCGGCGGCGTCCTCGTCGGCCGTGACGTAGAGGACGCGGTGCAGCCAGCGCTTGCCCTCGGCGTCGGTGAACACCGCCGCCACGACGCTGCCGTCGCCCCGACCCGGCCGGTCGCCGCGCGACGGCCCCTGCCCGGCCCGCGCGCCGTAAGCGGGGTCCCACCAGCAGCTCGCGGAGACCATGCGCCGCCCGGCGATGGTCAGCACCGCCTCCCCGCCGGCCTCGCTGTAGGCGACCTCGCCGTCATAGGGCACCATCAGGTCCGGATCGAGGCGGCCGTCGGCCACGTTGACCGGCAGCAGCAGCATCTGGCTGAGGAACCGGTTCTCGCCCGCCGCGCGCCGGGCGGCGATCACGTCCAGGGTGAACCGCTCGGGCCAGGCGCTGGCGCCGTCGTCGCGCAGGACCGGCGCGATGCAGCGGAGATAGCCGTCCAGGAACGGCCGCTCCTCCCCGATCTCGGCGCGCGGCGCGTCGGCGTAGATCGTGTAGTAGCTGTGGGGCGTGCCGACATACAGCGTCAGCCCGTCCGGCACCTTGACGAAGTCGACCTCCGCCAGCCGGGCGCGCAGGTCCTCGCGCTTGGGCGCGGAGCCGGAGGTGCGCGGCACCTCGACGTCGTCGCAGACCACCACGTCGGCGCGGCTGCCGGTCAGGTTCGAGCCGATGCCTCGCGCCAGCATGGACGGGTCGCGCAGCTCGAGGCGGCGACGGACGGTGAACTGCTCGGCCGCCCACTGGTCGCGCTCGTCCGGCCTCAGGCTCCGGGTCCAGGGATGGCGCTCGATCAGCCGGCGGACCACCCGCACCATCTTCTTGGCCAGCGCGAGGTCGGCGGCCAGCACCAGGATCCGAAGGTCGGGGTTCCGGCACAGGAGCCAGGCGCAGAACAGGCCGACCAGCGTCGACTTGCCCGCGCCGCGGAACGCCATCAGCAGCAGCTCGCGGTCGCCCCCGTCCCACCTGTCGCCGAGCCACCCGACGATCCGCCGGTGATGCGGCGGCGTCACCATCCCCTGCGCCTCGTTCCAGACCTCGACGAAATCCCCCAGACCGCCGGGCGAGCCGTCCGTGTCCTGCATTCCCGCCTCGCGTCAGGGATGACGCGACAAGATGTGCCAGGCGCTGCCGTTCGACATCGCCGTCACGGCGTGCCCCTTCTCGGCCAGGACGATCGCCTCGCCGTCGGGGCCGCCGCCCGCGGCCGCGGTCACCGTCACCGGGTTGGCGCTGACGTCGGCCTTCTTCACGCTGACCGTGCGCCCGACGGCGCCGGCGTCCCAGGGGGCCGGCAGCCGGACCTCCGTCGCGCCGGACCAGGCGCTGACGAGGTGGAGCTCGCGCTCCAGGTCCGGGACCAGCAGGGCCGGGCCTTCGTGGTAGCCGGCGTTGCCGGGCAGGCGGCTGGAGGCGGCGATCCACCAGGCGGCGCCGTTGGACACCGCCGTCACGAAGTCGTACCGGCTGGCGAGCACGACCGTGCGCCCGTCCGGCCCCGGGCCCGACGCCTCCGTGACCGAGACCGGGTTGGCGCTGAGGTCGGTCTTCTTGATCGTGACCCAGTGGCCGTTGGCGGCCCCGGCGGCCGGCAGCCGCGCTTCGACGGCGCCGCCATAGGCGCTGACGAGATAGACGGAGTTCGCGAGGTCGAGGTCCACCGGGCCGCCGGCCGCGGGCTCGACGTAGTCGGTGTCGAAGCGCATCGCCTCCACCGTCAGCTCGGTGATGCGGCACGCGCGCAGGCGGTTCTTCTCGGGGTAGCCGGCGTTCATCGCCGTGTACTGGCCGCCGGACTGGTCCCAGATCGCCGGGCCGCCGCTGGCCGAGAACAGGTTGACGATCGAGGTCTCGACCGAGCCCGCCTCCAGCAGCACGTTGGGCACGCCGCCGACCGTCTCGGTGTAGAGGTTGACGATCAGCGTCTTGTCGGTGCCGGGTCCGACCCGGAAGCAGCTATGGGCGCTGGCGGCGACGTTCGCCTCGCAGTCGACGAAGGCGTTGTTGTAGCGCCCCTGCTCGACGTAGAAGCCGGACCCGGTCGTCGGATGGCCGTGCGAATAGACCCGCACGCAATGGAAGCGGTTGGCGTTCGGCGTGTCGCCGGCACCCGAGCGGGTCAGCCAGACGCCGTGCTCCACCGGGCGCTCCACGACCACGCGCTCGAAATTGTTCCAGTAGCAGGGCCGGTCCGGATCGGCATGGCCGTCGAGCACGATGCCCCAGCGCGCGTCCCAGATGCTGAGGTCGCGGACCGTGTTCTGGACGCAGGGCCGCTCGATCCCGTGCAGGCGGACGCCCGTCCGCCCGCCCTCGAGGCGGAGGTGGTGGATCTCGGCGAAACCGCCGGTCATCGCCACGAGGTCGAGCGCGTCCGACGCCGCCTTCAGCACCGAGGCGTGGCCGGCGCCGTGCAGGCGCTGACCCTCGCGCAGCACCAGGGTCGAGGCGATGCGCCAGGTGCCCGGCGGCACGAACACGGTCTCGGCGGCGGCGAGCGCCGCCTGGAAGGCCAGCGTGTCGTCGACGACGCCGTCGCCGACCGCGCCGAAGTCGCGCACGGAGACGGTCTCGGCCAGCCGGTCGCGCACCGGCCGCCGGACCGCGCCGGCGCCGGGGACGAGATAGCTCGACACCTCCTCGGCATCGACGATCGGCGAGGCGGTCGGGTTGCCGGCCTCGTCGAAGGCGAACAGGCGGTTCGCGCGCTGCGTGCGGTCCGGCAGCAGGGTCGAGGCCGGCAGGTCGGTCGCCGCGTAGCGCAGCGCGAGCGCGCCGTCGTCGGACACCTGCTGGATGCTGGCCGTCAGGTAGTCGAACTCCTTGTTGAGGGCGGCGGCCGGCAGGCGCCCGCTCTCCAGGAAATCGGTCAGGCGCTCGATCCGCAGCCGCCGGCGCAGCGTGACGCGCACGCCGGGCGCCGGGGCGGTGTCGAAGGTCACGGTGCCGCCGGCGGTCGCGCCCGCACCCGCGACCGCGTATCCGGCCGTCTGCGGGGCGGCGTTCAGATGGACCTCCAGGTCCTCGCTCGCGAAGATCGGGAAGCCGAAGGCGAAGTCGCGCTGGACGCCGTCGCCGAGATAGGTCTGGCGCAGCGGCACCGCCGGGATCTTGATCTGGTCGCTCACGAATACCCCCTCGCGATCCGCTCGATGCGCTGGCGTTCGGCCAGTTCGGACGTCTCCAGCAGGTTGCGCCGCCGCTGGTCCTCGCCCTCGCGCTCCAGGGCCGCGCGCTTCAGCCGGTCCAGCTCCGCGGTGCGGCGCCGGGCCGCCTCGCTCTCCTGCTCGATCCCGCGCAGGACGGCGCCCGCGGAGCCGTCGCCGGCGGTCAGGCCGCGGGCGCCGAACAGCGAGCGCATGCGCCCGACCTCGCCGCGAAGCGCCGTGCGCCGCTCCCGCTCGTCCGCGCCGGCTGCCGCGTCCAGCTCGGCGCGGCGGCCGGCGTGCCCGCCCCGCATGCGGGCGAGGCCGGCGTCCTGGCCGGCGGCCAGGCTCCGCCGGTCCAGGTCCTGGCGCTGCTCGAAGGCGAGGCGTTCCTGCCCGGCCTCGCGGGTCCGGCGGTTGCGCTCCTCGACGTCGTCGGAGATGCCGCGGACGGTGCTATACGCCGTGAGCGCCGGCAGGATGGCCTGGAGGGCCGTGTTGGCGAGGTTCCCCATCAGTCGTTCACCTTCATCTTCATGGTCACGGAGAGCAGGGCGAACGGGACGGGGTCGTCCTGTTCGATCCGCCAGGGCGGCCGGTCGGCACCGTCGGTCCAGCCGAGTGCCCGCACGCCGCGCGTGCCGTCGACGCGCGGCGGCGCGCCGTCGGACAGCGCCGCGTCGCCGAGCCGGCGCAACGGCACCTCCAGCAGGCCCCGTCCGACGTCGACGCGCAGCGCCGCGGTGCCCTCGAGCTGGAAGACCGCCTCGATCATCCGCCAGGCGACACCGCGCGCCCCGCCCGTGCCGAGGGGGTTGGGCGGCAGCGGCTCGACCGTATGGGCGAAGCGCAGCCCGGCCTGGACCCGCCGGGCCGGCCGGTCGAGGGTGACGGCGCCGCCGACCACCCGCAGCGGGCCGAGAACGACGTCGTCGGCGACGACCGTCACGTCGCGGCCGTCCAGATGGTCGAGGCCGGACCACACCGACACGGGCGCGGCACTTTCGCCCAGCACCGCCTGGTCGAGGTGCAGCCCGTCGTCCAGCCGCTCGATCCCGAAGCGGGTCGTGAACTCGAAGGGCCGCTCGACCAGCAGGTACACGTCGTCGCCGACCACCGCGACCGAGCGTACGGCCCCGTCCGTCTCGATCCCGGTCCAGGCGATCACCTGTTCCTGGCGGTAGAGGGTCAGCGCGCCGAGCAGCCCGTCCTCCATCACGACCAGCAGCAGCCGGCGCGCCTGGTCAAAGTCCTGGTCGACGGGGTCGCGTACGAGATGGCTCGACAGCAGGGCCAGGTCGTTGGCCTGGTAGGCCTGCTCGACATCGGCGTAGATGAACTCGCGCACGTCCCTGCCGTTGCGCGAGACGAAGACGGTGGCGCCGTCGACGTCGCGCGGCGGGACCGACCGGTCGACCGGCGAGCCGACGCGGGTCTGGCGGTTGAGCTGGATGTTCCTGGGGGTCAGCGGGTCGCCGGTCACCATCCATTCCGCCCCGGAGGTGAAGACCTGGAGGTGCCGGCCCGAGAACACCGCGCCGATCGCGTTGACCTGGTCGGACAGGATGCCGAACTCGATCGCCTCGTCGTCCTCGCCGGTGCCGAGGTCGAAGTTCCAGATGTCGGAGGAGCGCGACAGCCACAGCCTGTTGGGCAGGTCGCGCGAGCCGCCGATCACCAGCCGGTCCTGGTGGAAGCAGGCCGAGACCGGCCAGCCGCGCAGCCCCGAGAAGGCCTGCTCGTCCCAGGCCGCGGTAGGGCCCGTGCCGGCGAGCGTCTCCTCGACCGACGCGGTCGCCTCGGTCGGCGAGCCGACGAACAGGACCGACACCTGACGTCCGTCGAGGCGCAGGCGCGTCCCGACATGGCCCGCCTGGAACACCCCCGCCGAGGCGGTCAGGGTGATGGTGCCCGTGGTCGCGGACGGGGTCAGCGTGACCCCGGCCGGGGCGAAGCGGTACCAGGGCTGGCGGATGCTCGTCCCCTCGGTCAGGAAGGTCCACGGCGCCAGCGTCCAGTCGGCGAGGCCGCCGCGGGTCAGCTTGCGCGGCGCGGCGTCGGGATGGCAGACCAGCAGCGTGTCGGCGCTCTGGGTCCAGGAGATCCGGCCGAGCTGGCCCGCCGTCCACGGCGCCGCCACCGAGGCGATGCGAAGGTCGCCGTCGTAGACGTCGATCCATCCCTCGGAGAAGGCCAGGAGATAGGTCTGCTCGACGTTGAACTCGAAGGCGACGAGCCGGCCGGGCCCCCGCGCGAGGTCGGCCAGGGCCAGCCCCGGCCGCCGCCGGATGCCGCCGGTCGGGTCGATCAGCACGTTGCGCAGCGCGAGCGCGCCGTTGTCGTAGGCGCGCAGGTCCCCGCGCCCGAGCAGCCGGCGCGAAATCTCGCCGCCGGCGAAGCTCGTCTTGAACTGCCGCATCCGGGTCAAGGGGCGTCCTCCTGCGGAACTAGCCCAGGCGTGCGCGGGTCAGGGCGAAGCCGTCGATCGCGGGCTGCGCGTCCTGCTGCGCGTCGATCAGCCGGGCGCGGCGGAACTCGTGCTCGGCGAGCTGGACCAGCGCCTCGGCGCGGCTCGTGCTCTCGGTCAGCGGCAGGCAGAACTCGGCCGCCAGCCGCGCGATCAGCGCCAGGTCGAAGAAGGGCGGGAACTCGTCCTCCGGCGGCCGGAAGACGTAGGTCAGCACGACTTCGTCGGCATCCGCCTCGAGCGCGCGGCGCACGATGCGGTAGGTCACGCCGCGCCCGCGGGCCGAATGCCCCGCCGACAGGGCGCGCAGGAAGTCCGCCGGAAGCTGGAACGCCGCGTCGAAGTCGGCGGCGGGCGGGGCCTCCAGGCGGGCGAGCCGCGCCTGGGCGGTCGCGAAGCTCCAGGCATTGGCCGAGAGCAGCCCGTCGCGCACGGGCCCGTAGAGCGCGTCGGCGACTTCGGCCTCGGCCGTGCCTTCGGTGAAGGAGGTGATCGGTCGGGCGCCGATCTTGAGCAGCGCGCGGCTGCAGAGCCCGATCGCGGTGAGGGCCATTGGACGTCTCCTCGGGGTGGGAGGGCGCCCCCTCCCCGCCATCCGGGAAGGGGGCTCGCACCTAATCCGTGTCGGCCGTGCCGATCGCGGTCAGGTCGGCGACATCCACGGCGCCGGCCGCGTTGGAGGCCACCAGCAGGATGCCGGCCGCCACCGTGCCGTCGGTGTCGAGATTGGCCATGATCATGTCGCCGACCCGCAGCATGTCCGAGGCGGCGTTGAAGTAGCCGGACGTGTCGACGGCGTCGGCGGCGTCGGCGGTCGTGTAGTGCCAGAGCGTGAAGCCGTTCGCGTAGGCGAGCACGCTGAGGTCCTTGGGCTTGAAGGCCATCGGCGGGTCCTCCTCAGGCGTCGAGGCAGCGCAGCGTCGCGACGCCGGTGCGGTCGATGAGGCAGGCGCCCTGGCTCATCATGTTGTTGACGAAGTGGGCGGCGTGGTCGCCGTGCCAGCTGATGTCGGTGGTGACGTCGGCGCCCGAGGCGTGGCCGATCGCCGTCTTGTGGTACCAGTGGCACCAGCGGGCGTTGCCGACCTTGGTCAGGCCGGAATGCGGGATCCATAGCGTGCCGAGCCAGCGCTTGGCCTGGGTGCCGCGCCAGGGCAGCTCGTCCGCGCCGACATAGTCGGCCGAGGCGAACTCGGCGATGGACAGCAGCTCGCTCCACTGCTTCCAGCCGACCACGGCGTAGCGCTGGCCGTCGTCGGGGACGTCGGCGGCGCCCAGCAGCTCGAACGCGGCCAGCACCTTCTCCTTCGTCATGCCGTCGCCGTCACCGCCGGCATGGTTCGCGGCCGCGTCGAGCTGGGCGATGATCATCTCGTCCGTCTTGCGGCCGAGCGCGTAGGCGCCGGCATTGGTGATGACGGTCCGCTCGTCGATGTTGGTCTTGATCTCGTCCAGCTTGTCGACCCAGTCGCCGGCGTAGTAGTCCGCCAGCACGCATTCCACCGGCGAATGCACGAGGTTCATCACCGGCACCTTGCCGTGGCGCGACTTGGTCGCGGCGGCACCCTTGCCGACGACCTGGAAGACGGTCGAGGCGCCCTGGACGCCGGACTTGCTGCGGACGGTGTTGCGCAGCTTCGAGCCCATCCGCTGGTAGGCCTCGTGGACCTCCCGCTCGAACTGCTTGACGAAGGCCTTGTCGATCGTGGTCGTCATGGCTTTGGCGTGCCTTTCCGCTCTGTTGCGACGGGTCGGCCGCACGCGGACGCGGCCGGACCACGGCGGAAAGCCGTGCCGGTCGCGGGCATGCACCGATGTAGGATTTTCAGCCTTTGGAAACGCTGCTTCCGGGACCGCGTAGGCGCAGGAAGGGCGTTGGCTCGCTCTTTATAGGATTATCACCCTATGTACGCAAGCTTAAAATTTGCGGGCGAGTAGGAAATACAACAGAAGCGTGCAGCTGCGCTCACTGCCGGGCGGCGACAGCCTCTGACCAGGGGTTGTTCGGGTCGGTGGCGCCGACCTGCGTGCCGCCCTCGCGCCCGACGCCGTTCACGGTCGCGAAGGTGAAGGGAAAGGCGGTGGCGTCGGCCTCGACCATGTCGAAGCGGGCGGCCAGCGCTTCCAGCGCCGGCCGGGGCAGGCGGCGGTCCGCGGTGATCCAGGCGCCGCCGGACACGTCGATACGGGGCTGCCCGACGGCGCCGTGCAGGTCCATGCCGTGGCCGGCGAGGAACGAGACGAGCTGCGCCATCGCCGGGATGATCCGCCGCCCCCCGGCGCCGCCGAGCGCGTAGACGTCGTCCCCGCGCTCCAGGATCAGCGGCGCGTAGTTCGACAGCGGACGCTTGCCCGGGGCGAGCGAATTGGGCCGGCCGGGCTCGGGGTCGAACCACATGATGCCGTTGTTGGTCGGAATGCCGGTCGTCGGCAGCACCATGCGCGAGCCGAACAGCGACAGCAGCGTCTGGGTCAGCGCGACCGCGTTGCCGGCCGCGTCGATCACCCCGAGATGGGTCGTGCAGCTTTCGCCGCCGGCATCGCCCATTTCGGCGAACCGCCGCCGCCACGCACCCTGCAAGGCAGAGGCGAGGGCGACATGGTCGTGGGCGTCGGGCTCCGGGCCGAGCGGCCGGGCCGGGTCCAGGGCGGCGAGCGCATCCATCACGGTCGGGCCGCCGTTCAGCACCGGCGCCGCGTACAGCCGCGCGCCCCGGTGCTCGGCCACGGCCGGATCGACGACGCGGGCGCGGTAGCGCCGCAGGTCGTCCGCCGACAGGCAGCCGCCGGCCTCGCGCAGGTCGCGCACGACGTCCTCGGCCACCGCGCCCTCGTAGAAGCTGCGCGGCCCCTCCCGCGCGAGGCGGCGCAGGGTCTCCGCCATGCCGTCGAGCGGCAGCCGCGCGATGCCCGCCGGCGACGGCACGACCGCGATCGGCGGCGCGCCGCCCGGCAGGAACAGGGCGGCGCTGCCCGGAAAGCGCGACAGGTCCCTGTACGCGGACGCGATCATCAGGCTGGCGTACCAGTCGACCGGCAGGCCGCGCTCGGCGAGCGCGATCGCGGGCGCGGCCATGTCGGCCCAGCCACGGGTGCCGAACCGGTCGAGCGCGGTCGCGAGCCCGTCGACCACGCCGGGCACCGCGACCGCGGTGGCGCCGAGCAGGTTGCGGTCGCCCTCGACCCTGGGCCAGCCGAACAGGTCGAGGTCGGCGCCGCCCAGGACCGGGTAGTCGGCCGGGTCGAGGGCGGCCGGCGAGATCATCGGGAAATCGACGACCCGGACCTCGCCGCCCGCCGCGCGGAACACCAGCGCGCCGCCGCCGGCCAGCCCGCTCATCCAGGGTTCGACGACGTGAAGCGCCAGCGCGGTCGCGACCGCCGCATCCACGGCGTTGCCGCCCGCCTCCAGCACGCGCGCGCCGGCCTCGCTGGCCGCGCGGTTCTGGGAGGCGACGACGCCGTGGCGGCTGCGCACGGCCGCCTTGGCGGCCCGCAGGCCATGGCTGAAGGCGGGGCTGGTGCCGGGCATGGCGCGCTTCCTCCGGTACTTTCAGAACGCCGGGCCGCAGGGGCGCATCCGGATGCCGGGGGCGAGACGGCGCCACGGCAGCGCCGCCGGGTCGGCGATCATCGGGCCGGGAGCGGCGCAGATCAGGATCGTCTCGGCGATCGGCTCGAAATCGGCCCGGAAATGGACGGAGCTCTTGTTGACGAGGATCGCCTGCGCGGTCGGCTCGATGCCGACGAACCGGTACATCTCCTGGTCGGCGAGCTGGACCTTGCTGCTGGCGACCACGACGCGGACGTCGCCGATCCGCAGGCAGGCCGACGGCCCCAGGGTCATGCGGGCGCCGCGGTAGAAGGGGCCGGAGCATTCGAACCGGCCGTCCGAGACGCGCTCGACCGTGAACCGCCCCGGGAAGGGCGCGTCGCCGGGGATGCCGGAGCGCCCGCCGAGCGCCAGCTCGATCTCTGCCCCCTCGCCCGCCGCGTGCGCCGCGAGCGCCGCCTCGGGATCGTAGATGAGGCCGATGGCGGCGCGACGGGCGCCGTTCGCGACCAGGGCGCGCAGCATGCCCGTGGTGTCGGAGTTGCCGCCGGCCCCGGGATTGTCCTGGGTGTCGGCGATGACGACGGGCCTGGACGCGCGCTCCGCCAGCGCCATGGCCTCGCGCACGCCCGTGTCCGGGTCGAGGATCGGGCCGGCGAAGTCCGGCTCCGCGGCCTCGATCGCGTCCGCCAGCCTGCGGCACGCGCGCTCGCCCGCCTCCGCCGTCGTGCCGTAGGCGACGACGACCGGCCCGCATTCCGGGAAATCGGCCGCCGGGAACCCGGTCGCGAAGGACAGGGTCGGGACGTCGCCGCCCTCGATGTCCTCCAGCAGCGCGTACAGCGAGCGGGCGGGCTCGATCATCGTGCATTGCCAGGACAGCGGGATCAGGAACGGGATGCGCGCGACGCTCTTGTGCGGGACCGGCGAGCCGCGCAGCAGCCGGTCCAGGTGCCGCGCCGCCCGGCGACCGGTATCGGCCATGTCGATGTGCGGGTAGGTCCGGTAGGCGACCAGCGCGTCCGACAGGCGCACCATCCGTTCGGTCACGTTGGCGTGGAGGTCGAGGCTGGCGACGATCGGCACGTCCGGGCCGACGACGGCGCGCACGCGCTCCAGCAGCTCGCCCTCGCCGTCGTCCTGGTGCTCCGCGACCATCGCGCCGTGGAGGCACAGGTAGACGCCGTCGAGCGGCCCGGCGGCGCGCACGCCCTCGACGATCGCGCCGGCGATGCGCTCGTAGGCGTCGCGCGTCACCTGGGCCGACGGCGTCGCGGCGGCCCAGGTCGTCGCCACCAGCTCGTGGCCGAGCGCGCCGGCCTCCTCGATGAACCCGGCCACCGGCAGGTTGATGCCGGCGACCGCCTCGAACAGGTCGGGGCCGGCGACCAGCCCGGGCCAGCCGCCGCCCTTCTCGAAGTCGTCGTAGGTGGCGGGCGACGGGGCGAAGGTGTTGGTCTCGTGCTGGAAGCCGCCTACGGCGATGCGCATGGAATGCTCCTGGGATTCGTCTTGTCGGGAGGGTCCGGCCGGCGCGCTCAGGCGGCCATCGGGTCGAGCGGGAAGACCGGCCGGCGCACCTTGTCGAAGCGGAGCTGGCCGTAGTCAGAGGTGCACACGCCGGTGCCGGCGCACTCCACCACCGTGCGCGCGACGTGGCCGAGGCCGGCGCGCCAGTGGATGCGGCTCTTGAGCATCAGGAAGCGCTTCTGCATCGGGTCGATGCCGAGGCTGAGGAAGCAGTTCACGTCGTTCGGCTCCTGATGGCGCGAGACGAGGACGATCTCGACCTTCCCCGTATCGAGCACGACGGTCGGCCCCATGTCCATCAGCACGCCGGCCGCCATCGGCCCCTTGTTGCGGAACCGGCCGTCGGAGATCGTGCGCACCCGTCCCGTCACGCCCAGCGGCGGGCTTTCGACCGGCAGCATCGGCATCGCCATCTTGCCGCCGATCGACAGCGTGACCTCCGCCCCGATGCCGGCGGCGATCGCCTTGCGCACGGCGTCGGGGTCGAAGATCGCGAAGGCCGCCGCGTTCTCCAGCCCCTGGCGCAGGATCTCGCCCAGGACGGCGGTCGTGTCCATCGTCCCGCCCGAGGCCGCGTTGTCGTAATGGTCGAGCAGGACCACCGGGCCCTCGCCCGGGTCCTTGCCGGCGTCGCGGGCGCGGGCGACCGACTGCGCCAGCGGCTCCACCCGGTAGACGAAGTCCTCGCGCAGGTCCCAGGCCTGGCCGAGCAGCTCGTCGCGCAGCCGCTTCGCCTGTTCCGCGTCGCCGTCGGCCACCGTGACGACGCTGAGCCCGGCGTTGCGGATGTCGGCGTGCGGAAAGCCGACGAACAGGCTGGCGGCCAGCGCCCCGCCCGCCTCCATCTCCATCGCGCGCGCCTGCAGCCCGCGGTTCGGGTGGTCGGCCGTCCCCTGGCGCATCACGTGCGGCAGCATCGGGACGTTGCCCCAGGCCATCACCGGCCGCACCTCGCCCCTGATCGCGCGGACCAGGATGTCGGCCGCGCGCCAGCCGGTCTCGTACATGTCGACATGCGGATAGGTGTGGTAGCCGCAGACCACGGTCGCGTTGCCGACGATCTCGTCGTAGAGGTTGGCGTGCATGTCGAGCGAGACGCCGACCGGCGTCCGCGGGTCGAGTTCGCGGATGCGCGCGAGCAGCGCGCCCTCGCCGTCCTCCAGGCTGCGCGTCACCATCGCGCCGTGCAGGTCGAGCAGGATGCCGTCGAAGCCGCCCTTCGCGACCTGCTCGCAGATCGCGTCGGTGATGACGCGGTAGGCCTCGTCGTCGACCGGGCCGCTCGGCCAGGCGTCGGCGGCGACCGGCAGCACGATCTCCGCCCCCTCGCGCCCGGCGACGTCGATATAGGCCCCGGTCACGGTGCCGGTGCCGCGGTAGGCGGCGACCGCCTCGGCGCCCGCCAGCAGCGCCGGCCGGCCGCGGGCGAAGCGGGCGAGGTCGGTCGGCACGGGCGAGAAGGTGTTCGTCTCGTGCTTCATCATCGCGAGCAGCAGGCGCATGGCGTTCCTCCCGATCTGGCGTCTTCTTCCCGTTCAGCCTTCCGCCGGCGCGCAGCCGGGCTGCGGCAGGGGCCGGAAATTCGCGAAGTCCCAGCCGCGCCCCGGCGCCGACGCCAGGAGGGCGCGCGTGTACTCGTGACGCGGGGCGACCAGCACGTCGGCGGCCGTGCCGTACTCGACCACCTCGCCCTTGCGCATCACGGCGACGTCGTCGCAGATCTGGGCCGCGACGCGCAGGTCGTGGGTGATGAACAGCACCGCCAGGTCGAACCGGTCGCGGATGTCCTCCAGAAGGTCGAGCACCTGGGCCTGGACCGACACGTCGAGCGCCGAGACCGCCTCGTCGGCGACCAGCAGGTCGGGCTTCATCGCCAGCGCGCGGGCGATGGCGATGCGCTGGCGCTGGCCGCCGGAGAACTGGTGCGGGTAGCGGTCGACCGCGCCGGGCTCCAGCCCGACCAGTTCCAGCAGCCGCTTCGCCTCCTCCAGCGCCCGGGCCTTCGGCACGCCGAAATTCGTCGGCCCCTCGATCAGCGACTGGCCGACGGTGCGGCGCGGGTTCAGCGACCGGTACGGGTCCTGGAACACGATCTGGAAGCGCTGCCGCCGCTCGCGCAGGCGGCCGCGCGACAGCGCCGCGATGTCGGCGCCGTCGATCAGGATCCGGCCCTCGGTCGGGTCGATCAGCCGGACGATGCAGCGCGCGACCGTCGACTTGCCCGAGCCCGACTCGCCGACGACGCCCAGCGTCTCGCCCTTGCGCACGGTCAGGTTCACGTCCGTCGCCGCGCGGATCTCCCCGCCCTTCCCGAACAGCCCGCCGGTCCGGTAGACCTTGGCGAGGCCGTGCGTCTCCAGCACCAGCGGCCGGTCGGAACGCCGGCGCGCCGCGCGCGGCACCAGGCTCGGCACCGCCGAGATCAGCATGCGGGTATAGTCCTCGCGCGGCCGGCTCAGCACGTCGCCGACCGCCCCCGTCTCGACGACCCGCCCGTCCTGCATCACGGTGACGCGGTCGGCGATCTCGGCGACGACGCCGAAGTCATGGGTGATGAACAGCACGCCGGTGTCGTGCTTCTGCTGGATCTCGTCGATCAGCGCCAGGATCTGCTTCTGCGTCGTGACGTCCAGCGCCGTCGTCGGCTCGTCGGCGATCAGCAGCCGCGGCTCCATCACCAGCGCAATCGCGATCATGATGCGCTGGCGCTGGCCGCCCGACAGCTCGTGCGGGTACGCGGCGTGGATGCGGCGCGGATCGGGCAGGTGGACCTGGTCGAACATCTCCAGCACGCGCTCGCGCCGCTCGGCCGGGCCCATGCGGCTGTGGATCTTCAGCACCTCCTCGACCTGCCGGCCGACGCGGACGACGGGATTGAGCGCGGTCATCGGCTCCTGGAAGATCATGCCCATCCGCGTGCCGCGCAGCTCGCGCAGGCGGCGCTGCGAGGCCGCCGTCAGCTCCTCCCCCTCCAGCCGGATCGAGCCCGCGACGGGCACCAGCGTGCCGCGCGGCAGCAGGCCCATCACCGCCAGCGACGTCACGGACTTGCCCGAGCCGGACTCGCCGACCACGCACATCACCTCCTTGCGCCGGACCGTGAGGTCGATGCCGGAGACCGCGAACTCCCGGTCGCCGCCCCGGGGCAGGCGCACGGTCAGCCCGCGGACGCAGAGGACGGCGTCGCCGTCCTCGGGAACGGCGGCCGTCATCCCGTCCTCCTGACCAGCTTGGGATCGAGCGTGTCGCGCAGCCCGTCGCCGAGCATGTTGATGCTGAGCACGGTCACCGACAGCAGCAGGCCCGGGAACAGGATGATCGTGGGCGCGAGCTGGAAGTAGATCCGCCCCTCGGCGATGATGTTGCCCCAGGTCGGCGTCTCGGGCGAGATGCCGGCGCCGAGGAAGCTCAAGATCGCCTCGGTCAGGATCGCCGAGGCGCAGACATAGGTTCCCTGGACGATCAGCGGCGCCACCGTGTTGGGGGCGACGTGGCGCCATAAGATCAGCGGCAGCCGCGTCCCGGAGGCGATCGCCGCCTCGACGTAGGGCTCCTCGCGCACGCCGAGCACGATGCTGCGCACCAGGCGCACGACGCGCGGGATCTCGGGGATCGTGATCGCGACCAGCACCGTGGTGAGGGTGGCGCCCGAAAGCGCCACCAGCGCGATCGCGAGCAGGATGTTCGGTATCGCCATCAGCCCGTCCATCACCCGCATCACCAGCGCGTCGACGAGGCGGAAATACCCGGCTGCGAGGCCGATCAGCAGCCCGGCCGCCACGCTCGTCACGGCGGCGCCGATCCCGACCGCGAGCGAGATGCGGGCGCCGTGCAGCGCGCGCGACAGCAGGTCGCGCCCGAAGGCGTCGGTCCCGAACGGGTAGTTGGCGGACGGAGGCTTCAGGCGGTTGGCCGGGGCGATCGCGGTCGGGTCGGCGGGAGCCAGCATCGGGGCCAGCACGGCCACCAGCACCACGAGCAGGAACAGCGCGCCGCCGATCGCGACCGCGGTGTTGCCGCTGAGACGGCCCCAGACCAGCCGGAGGGCGGACGGCCCCGGCGCCGGCAGCGGGCGGCCTTCGGCGAGGTTGGTCATCAGTAGCGGATCCTGGGGTCGAGGAAGGTGTAGAGGACGTCGATCACGAGGTTCACCAGCAGGTAGATCCCCGAGAACAGCAGGATCACCCCCTGGATGACCGGATAGTCGCGCGCAAGCACGGCGTCGACCGTGAGCCGGCCGAGCCCCGGCAGGTTGAACACGCTCTCGGTCACCACCACGCCGCTGATCAGCAGGGCGACGCCGATGCCGATCACGGTCACGATCGGCACGGCGGCGTTCCTGAGCGCATGCCCGAACAGCACCGCCGCCTCGCCCAGCCCCTTGGCCCGCGCGGTGCGGACGTAGTCCTCGTTCAGCACCTCCAGCAGGCTGGTGCGCGTGATCCGCGCGATCAGCGCGATGTAGATCAGGCTGAGCGTGATCGTCGGCAGGATCAGCCGTTCGAGGAACGGCCAGAAGCCGCCGTCGATGCTCCGGTAGCCCTGGACCGGCAGCACGCCGAGCTTCATCGCGAACAGGTAGATCCAGACATAGCCGACGACGAAGACCGGGACCGAGAACCCGACCACCGAGACCGTCATCACCGCGCGGTCGATCCAGGAGCCGTGCCGCCAGGCGGCGAGCGTGCCGAGCGGCACGGCGACCAGGATCGCGAAGACGATGGTGGTCGTGGCCAGCGCCAGCGTCGGCTCGAAGCGCTGCGCGATCATCCCCGCCACCGGCACGTTCGACAGGATCGAGATGCCGAGATCGCCCTGGAGCAGCCGGCCCATCCAGGTGAAGAACTGGACGAGCAGCGGCTCGTTGAGGCCGAGCCGCTCCCGGATCGCCGCGATCTGCTCCGGGGTCGCCGTGTCGCCCGCGATGATCGCGGCCGGGTCCCCCGGGGTCAGCCTCAACAGCAGGAAGATGATGATCGCGACCATCACCATCACGGGGATGGCCGCGAACACGCGCCGTGCCACGTAGCCGAGCATCTGCCGCTACGCCGGTCAGTTCTTCTCGACGTTCCAGAAGAACGGCGCCGGCCCGGCGAGCAGCCCGGTCAGGTTGTCGCGATAGGCGGTCATCGTGTAGTACTGGCCGATCGGCGCGTACATCACGTAGTCGTAGGCCAGCTTCTGGATCTCCTCCGCCAGCCGCTTCTGCTCCGCGGGATCGCGGGTGCGGGCGAACTGGTCGCGCAGCGTCTCGATCTCCTGGTTCTCGGGCCAGCCGAACCAGCTGCCCTCGCGCCCGGACGCGATCAGGGGCGCGTTCGCGACCGGGTTCAGGATGTCGGCGCCGACCCAGTTCGTGATGAACAGGTTCCAGCCGCCGTCGGCCGGCGGTTCCTGGCTGGCGCGGCGCGAAACCAGCGTCTGCCAGTCCATCGCCTGCAGGTCGACGTTGAAGCCGGCGCGGCGCAGCAGGTCGGCGGCGACCGTCGGCTGGGTCGACAGCGTCGCGACGTCGGTCGGGTGCATCAGCACGACCGGCGTGTTGTCGTAGCCGGCCTCCTGGAGCAGCTGGCGCGCCCGGTCGGCGTCGGACGTCATGACCGGTTCGGAGCCGACGTCGGTCGCGAGCGGCGTGCCGCAGACGAACATCGCCCCGCACAACTCGTAGTATTCCGGATCGCCGATCATCGCCGCCATGAAGTCTTCCTGGTTGATGGCGTATGCCAGCGCCTGGCGGATCTTCTGGTTGTCGAAGGGCGGATGCAGGAAGTTCGGCCGGATGATCGACTGGAAGCCCAGCAGGTTGAAGTTCTCGACCGCGATCCCGTCGCCGCTTTCCAGGATCGGCAGCAGGTCGGTCGGCGGCTGCTCGATGTAGTCGATCTCGCCGTTCATCAGGGCGTTCACCGCCGTCATGTGGTCGGGCATCTTGACCCATTCGACGCGGTCGACCTTGACCACCTTGCCGCCGGCGGCCCAGCTCGGCGGCTCGTCGCGCGGGACGTAGTCCTCGTTCTTGACGTAGACGGCCTTGACGCCGGGCTGGAACTCCTCGGGCACCCATTTGAACGGGCCCGAGCCGATCTGCTCGGGGATCGGCTGGTCGGCCGGCGTCTCGGCCAGCCGCTTGGGCATGATGAAGGGGACGTTGGAGCTGGGCTTGGCCAGCGATTCCAGCACGAGGCCGTAGGGCTCGCGCAGCACCAGCCGGAAGGTGTCGTCGTCGACTGCCTCCAGCGTCTCGGTGAAGCTCATCAGCTTCTGGCCCATGCCGTCGCGCTCGCCCCAGCGCTTGAGCGAAGCGACGACGTCCTCGGACGTGACCGGGCTGCCGTCGTGGAACTTCAGCCCTTCGCGCAGCGTGAAGGTATAGGTGAGCCCGTCTTCCGAGGTCTCCCAGCTATCGACCATCTGCGGCTGAACCTGGACGTTCTCGTCCATCGCGAACAGCGTGTCGAAGATCATGTAGCCGTGGTTGCGCGACATGTAGGCGGTGGTCAGGATCGGGTCGAGGACGCGCAGGTCGGAGTGCAGGACCGCCGTGACCGTCGTCTCCTGGGCCCACGCGGTCGCCGCGCCGCCCATGGCGAAGCCGAGGGAGGCCGCCGTGACGGCGCCGACCGCTACTCCGGTCCTCATCACGCTGCCGATAAAGCTCATCGTCTCACCCCTTCGTCGTTGAACGCTCACCCTGTTCCGCGTCCCCGGGGTCGATGGGAATGAACCGCTGCACGGCGTGCCGTGGCCCTAGTCTCTTTTCACTCCCGCCGGTCCCGGGAATCCTTTGACTTAAAGATTCGTTAAGCTAACGATGTATTACCCAGGCGGGTCGGTCAAGCAATGAATGCAACGCATCTCACGGCTGATCCGATCGGAAAGGAGTACCGCCGCCGCCGCCCGCGGCGGACGACGAGAGGAGGAACGGATGCCGGAAGCGGACCTGACCAGCCGCCTGCGCGACGAGGTCGACCGCGGCTTCGAACGCCAGGTCGAGTTCCTCCGGGAGTTCGTGCGCATCCCGAGCCTGCGCGGATGCGAGGCGCCGGCCCAGGACTTCATGGCGCGGGCGCTGCGCGAGCGGGGCTATGCGGTCGACGAATGGACGATCGACCCCGACGACATCTGCCACCTCCCGGGCTTCTCGCCCGTCGCGGTCGACTACGGCCAGGCCAGGACCGTCGTCGGCAGCCACCGGCCCGATCGGGTCCGGGGCCGGTCGCTGATCCTGCAGGGCCATTGCGACGTCGTGCCCGAAGGACCCCGCGCCATGTGGACCCGGCCGCCCTTCGAGCCGGCTATCGACGGCGGCTGGATGTACGGGCGCGGCGCCGGGGACATGAAGGCGGGCACGGTCGCGGCCCTCTTCGCCCTCGACGCGATCGCCCGGCTCGGCCTGGAGCCCGCGGCCACGGTCCATTTCCAGTCGGTGATCGAGGAGGAGAGCACCGGCAACGGCGCGCTGTCGACGCTGCAGCGCGGCTACCGCGCGGAGTGCTGCCTGATCCCCGAGCCGACCGCCCACAGCCTGATCCGCGCCCAAGTCGGCGTGCTGTGGTTCCGCATCCGCGTCCGCGGGCGGCCCGTCCACGTCGCCCAGGCCGGCACCGGCGCGAACGCGATCCGGGCGACCGCGCCGTTGATCGAGGCGCTGGACGCGCTGGAGCGGCGCTGGAACGAGCGCGCACGCGCGCATCCGCAGTTCGGCGCGATGGAGCATCCCGTGAACTTCAACCCCGGCAGGATCCGGGGCGGCGACTGGGCATCCAGCGTCCCGGCGTGGTGCGAGCTCGACTGCCGGATCGCGATCCTGCCGGGCTGGCCGATCGCCGAGGCCCAGGCGGAGGTCGAGGCCGCGGTCCGCGAGGCGTCGTCCGCGCACCCGTTCCTGCGCGAGAACCCGCCCGAGATCGAGTGGAACGGCTTCCTCGCCGACGGCTACGTGCTGGAGGACGCCGCCGACCAGGAACGCGCGCTGGCCGCCGCGCACCGTGCCGTCCTCGGCGCGCCGATGGGCGAGATCCTGGCCACCGGGCTCAACGACACGCGCTTCTACGGGCTCTACCACGGCATCCCCGGCCTGTGCTGGGGACCGGTGGCCGAGAACATCCACGGCTTCGACGAACGGGTGGATCTGGAATCGATCCGCCGCTGCACCCAGGTGCTGGCCCTGTTCGTCGCGGACTGGTGCGGGGTGCAGGAACGCCCGGCCCGGCCGGCACCCTAGGTCGCGCCGCCCCAGGTCGCCCCGCCGAGCCGCTCGACCAGCAGGTCCGCGACGACGCGCACGGACGGGAGCTGGCCGCGGCGGTGCGGCATCAGCAGCGTCGTCGTCACGCCGCCCGCCGTCCAGGACGCCAGCAGCCGGACCAGGGCGCCCGTCCGGACGTGCGGGCCGCAGAGCTTGGCCGGCAGGCAGGCGATGCCCAGCCCGGCACGGGCCGCCTCCATCAGCACCACGCTCTCGTCGGCATGGAAGCGCGGCGCCGGCGACACCTCGACCGTCCGCCCTTCCCCGTCGGCCAGGCGCCAGCGCCCGTCGGCCGACGAGACCATGAGGCCGTCCATCGCCGCGACCTCCGAAGGGTGCGACGGGGTTCCCGCCCGCCCGACATAATCGGGGGACGCGACGAGCCAGCTATGCTCGAAGCCGATGCGCCGCTGCACGAGGCCGGAGTCCGGCAACGGCCCGAAATGGTCCCGGATCGCGATGTCGAAGCCGTCCCGCACGACGTCGACGAAGCGGTCCGTCGCGTGCAGCTCGATGCGGATCTTGGGATAGGCGTCGGCGATGCGCGGCAGCAGGCCGGCCAGGGAGAGCTGCGCGGTCGGCACGGACGCGGTGATCCGGACCGTCCCGCTCGGCTCGGCGAGCCGGCCCTTGATGACGTTCTCGGCGGCTTCCGCCTCGATCAGCATCGCAGACGCGTGCCGGTAGAAGTCCTGGCCAAGCTCGGTGACGGCGAAGCTGCGCGACGTCCGGTGGATCAGCCGCACCCCCGCCACCCGCTCGAGCTCCAGCACGCGCTTGCTGAGCGTCGATTTCGGCACGTTGAGCTTGCGGCTCGCGGCGGCGAAGCCGCCATGGTCGACGACCTGCACAAACACATGGAGGTCATTCAGGTTCAGCATCGATACGTCGTCCCCATGCGTGGACGATAGATCTACGGCATGCCGGCTACAGCCGCAACGTCCACAAGCGTATCTCCTCATCGGCGCCGATGCGGCGCGAAGCAGCGAGGAGGAAGGAAGCCATGCGCTATGAAGGCACGAACGCGGTAGTGATCGGCGGCACCCACGGCATGGGTCTCGCCACGGCGAAGATGCTGGTCGAGGGCGGCGCCAAGGTCCTCGTGACCGGCCGCAACGGCAAGAACGTGGAGGATGCCAGGCGCGAGCTGGGCACCGAGGCGCATGTCGTCCGCTCCGACGCGTCGGACATGAGCGACATCGCGCTGCTGGCAGCCGTGGTCGGCCAGAAGCTCGGCCGGATCGACTTCCTCCACGTCAATGTCGGGGTCGCCGAGCTGGAGCCGTTCGAGCAGGTGACCGAGGCCTCCTACGACCGCCAGTTCAACGTCAACACCAAGGGCGCCTTCTTCACGGTGCAGCGCCTGTCCCCGCTGATCAGGGACGGCGGCTCGATCGTCATGACGTCCTCGGTCGCGGACGAGGGCGGCGAGGCGGGCATGAGCGTCTACAGCGCGACCAAGGCGGCGCTCGTCTCCTTCGCCTCCGGCTTCGCGGTCGAGCTCCTGGGCCGCGGGATCCGCGTCAATGTCGTGAGCCCCGGCTTCATCAAGACCCCCACCAAGGGCGTCGCCGGGCTTTCGGCCGAGGAGCGCGAGGCCTTTGAGAAAATCGGCAACGAGGTGACGCCGATGAAGCGCCACGGCACGCCCGAGGAGGTCGCGCGCGCCGTGCTGTTCCTCGCCTTCGAGGCGACCTTCACCACCGGCGCCAAGCTCGCCGTCGACGGCGGCCTCGGCCAGAAGATCGCGGCCCCCCAATAGGATCGGCACCGCCGCGGGGCCCCCGCCCCGCGCCTTGCGAAGGACCGGACATGAACCCCGAACCCGACCGGGGCCGCGGCGTGCCCGCGCCCAAAGCCGGCAGGCGCGAGTGGTGGGGCCTCGCGGCTCTCGCCCTGCCCTGCCTGCTCTATTCCATGGACCTGACCGTCCTCAACCTGGCGGTCCCCCACATCACCGCCGACCTGCGACCGACGGGCGCGCAGCTGCTGTGGATCGTGGACGTCTACGGCTTCCTGCTCGCGGGCGCGCTGATCGCGATGGGCGCCGTCGGCGACCGGATCGGGCGGCGCCGCCTGCTGATGCTGGGCGCGCTCGCCTTCGGCGGGGCGTCGGTCTTCGCGGCTTTCGCGACGAGCCCGGAGATGCTGATCGCCGCGCGCGCGCTGCTGGGCCTGGCGGCCGCCACGCTGGCCCCCTCGACCCTGTCGCTGATCCGCACCATGTTCCGCGACGACCGGCAGCGCAGCTTCGCGATCGGCATCTGGATCGCCAGCTTCTCCGCCGGCGGGGCCGTCGGCCCGCTGGTCGGCGGCTTGCTGCTCGACCATTTTTGGTGGGGTTCCGTCTTCCTCGTCGCCGTGCCCGTCATGGCGGCATTGCTGGCCGTAGGGCCGTTCCTGCTGCCCGAATACCGGGACCCGTCCGGCGCGCGCACGGACTTCGTCGGCGCGGCGCTGTCGGTCCTGGCCGTGCTCGCGGCCGTCTACGGCATCAAGCACGCGGCGGCGGCCGGAATCGACCCGTCATCGATCGCGGCGCTCGCGGCGGCGGCCGTGCTCGGGGCCGCGTTCGTGCGGCGCCAGGGACGGATCGAGGCTCCCCTCGTCGATCTCGGCCTGTTCCGCAGCCCGGGCTTCGCCGTCTCCCTGCTGGTCAACCTGCTGGGCTTCTTCATGGCCTTCGGCACGCTCCTGTTCCTGGCGCAGCATCTCCAGCTCGTGCTCGGGATGCGGCCCTTCGAGGCCGGGCTCTGGACCTTGCCGTCGGCGGCCGGCTTCGTCGCGGGCTCGTTCGTCGCCCCGATGCTGGCCTCCTCCCGGCACCCGGCCGACGTCATGGCGCTCGGCCTCGTCGCGGCGGCGGCGGGCTTCGCCGCGCTGGCGTGGTCCGCATCGCAGGGCACGTTCGCGGCCCTGGTCGCGGGGTCGTTCCTGCTGTCGATAGGGCTGGCGCCGGTATTCACGCTGGCGACCGACCTGGTCGTGGGCGCGGCCCCCGCCCATGGGGCGGGCGCCGCCGCCGCGGTCGCCGAGACCAGTTCCGAACTCGGCGGCGCGCTCGGCATCGCCGTCCTCGGCACCGTCGCGATCGCGGTCTACCGCGGCCGCGTGGCGGAAGCGCTGCCCGCGGGGCTGGCGGCCGACACCCTCGCCGCCGCCAGGGAAGGCGTCGGCCCGGCCTTGGAGGCGGCGGCGTCCCTCGCGGGCGGACACGCCGCGTCCCTTGCCGCCGCCGCCAGGGATGCCTTCGCGGCGGCCTTCGCTACGACCTCCCTGCTCTGCGTCGCGGTCTCGCTCGCCGCGGCCTGCGTCGCCCTCGCCCTGCGGCGGGTCAGGGCGGGGACCGCACATTGAGCCGCGTGCTCCCGGCCACCTCAGCCCCGCTCGCCGTAGAGCCGGCGGAAGCCGTCGGTCACCTTCGCGACGAAGCCGGAGTCGCGGTCGCGCCAGTAGCGCGGGTCGCGCATCATGCGCTGCAAGTCGCCCTCCGTCTCCCCGGACGCCGACGTCTCCGGCCGCAGCGCCGCCGGTTCGCCCGCCGTCATCAGGCGATGCAGCGCCAGCACGCCCTCGTAGCTGCCCGACAGGCTCTCGACCGCGTCCGGCGGCAGGTTGCGCCGCGCCCAGGCGAGGATCTGGCGCGAGTTCTCCCGCCATCCCTCATCGCCGCCGAAATGATCGACCAGGCGCTGCAGGTCGCGCTCGGCCGCCATCTCGGTGGCGATCTCGCCGATGGTCGGGACGAGCCGCTCCGCCGCGAGGTCGTAGACGAGCTGCACCTGTTCCGGGGTGAAGCCGGCGGCGTGCAGGCGGCCGTTGATCTCCGTGTCCGGCTCGAACAGGCCGTGACTGCAGTCGACGCAGTAGCTTTCGGCCGTGTCGGGCACGCCGAGCCGGCGCAGCAGCGCCGTGCGGTCGTCCCCGTCCGGCTGCCGCGCTTCGAGTTCCAGATACGCCGCCAGCAGCGCGTCGACGCGGACGGCGCCGGTCTCGGGGTCCAGGAACCGTTCGGGGACCTGCACCGGGGGAGCATCCGGCGGGGAAGCATTGGGATCGGTCATGATACGTCTCCTCCT
>NZ_DASYHS010000125.1:0-5843 GCF_035998295.1 Arenibaculum sp.
AGGAGGACACCCCATGGCCGCTACCGCCCACCAGCCGCTGGCGCCGAGCATCGAGCTGTTCTGCCGCATCGCCGCGCGGGGCGCGCCCCTGGCCGAGGCCGCGCGCCGCGCCGGCTGCGCGCCCGGCTCCACCCCGTGGACACGCGCGGACGTCCGGACCCGCCTCGTCGCGCTGTCCGCCGAGGAGGAGAACCGGCACGAGGATCTCGTCGAGCAGATGCGCCGGCAGCACGACGAGCTGTACGGCAAGCTGGTCGAGCAGGAGCACTTCCCCGCCGCCGCCCGCCTGCTGGCCCACCGGTGGCGCTTCGAGAAGGAGGTCGGCGCCGTCCGCGCCGTGACCCGGGCCGAGCGCGAGCGCCTGCGCGAGGACCTGCGCGAGGACGTCCGGGACGAGCTGCGCGAGGAGATGCGCGGCAAGGTCCAGGCGGAACTGGTGGAGGAGCTGCGCAAGGAGCTGGCCGGGCTGCGCGAGGAGCTGCGCGCGGAAATGCGCGCCGGGCCGAAGACGAAAACCGGCACCGTGACGAAACATGACATTCCCGCACGTTTCGACGCCCCGATGCCCTCCGGCCCGCTGGTCGGTCCACTGGCCGGCCCGCTGGCTGCCGCCGCTCCGCAGGGCGCCGGCAGCCTGAAGGCCCGCCTGCGCGACCAGCCCCTGCCGGTCCCCACCGGCAAGCTCGCCCGGACCGCCTGAACATCCCCTCTCCCGTGCAACGGGAAAGGGAGGGGCCCGGCCAGCGGCCGGGACGGTGAGGGCACTCGGCATAGCCCGGCAAGATGGGTAACGGAATAGACCGGATACATAGGTGACAGATGCCGGGATCGGCCGCCAGGAGATGGCCGATGGGCTGGAACGAGACCTGTGTGCTGGACGAGCGGGTGAAGTTCATCGGGGCGAGGTCCCGGCGGGACCGCGCCAGGAACTGCGCCGGGAGATGCGCGCCGGGACCGTGACAAACCATGATGTTCCTGCACGTTTCGATGTCCCGACGCCGACCGCCGGCCGGCCTCCCTGCCTCTCCTGCCATCGTCGCCTCCCCGTTGCGGAAAGCGCCCATGACTCCCGGACTCGAGCCCGAAAGGATCCGCCTCCGCCCCATTCCACCCCGTCGACCCCGCCTTCAGGCGGTTGCCCTGGGTCCGGGGCTGCGGCGATGGACTCCGGGCGGCCACTCGCCATATAACGGCCCATCATGTCCCTGCCATTCCTGAAGATGCATGGGCTCGGCAACGACTTCGTCGTCATCGATGCCCGCAAGACGCCGTTCGACCCGACTCCCGCCCAAAGGCGCGCGATCGCGGACCGACGCACGGGCGTGGGCTGCGACCAGCTCATCGTCCTGGAGCCGGCGCCGGACCCGGCCGCCGACGTCTTCATGCGCATCTACAATCCCGACGGCTCGGAAGCCGGCGCCTGCGGCAACGCCACGCGCTGCATCGCCTGGCTGGAAATGAGCCGGGGCGAACGCGGTTTGGATGCCGGCCGCACCGTCGTGCAGACCATTTCGGGCCTGCTGCCGGCCGCCGCGGTGCAGGGCGGGCTGATCTCCGTGGACATGGGGCCGGCACGGCTCGACTGGCGCGACATCCCGCTGGCGGCGGAGGCCGACACGCTGCGCCTGCCGCTCTCCGTCGACGCCCTGGACGGGCCGTGCGCGGTGTCGATGGGCAACCCGCACGCGGTCTTCTTCGTCGATGACGCCGAGGCCGTGCCGCTGGAAACGCTCGGCCCCCGGATCGAGCACCACCCGATGTTCCCGGAGCGCACCAATGTCGAGGTGGCGCAGGTCCTGTCGCGCTCCAGCATTCGCCTGCGCGTGTGGGAGCGGGGTGCGGGCATCACCCGCGCCTGCGGTTCGGGCGCCTGCGCGACCGCCGTCGCGGCCGTTCGCCGGGGCCTGACGGACCGGACCGTCGACGTCCACCTAGACGGCGGGACGCTGCATCTCGCCTGGAGCGAGGACGGCCGGGTCCACATGACCGGCCCGGTCGCGACCAGCTTCTCCGGCGTTCTGCCAGAGGGCCTGCTGCGCCCATGACCGGACCGGACTTCATCACCTTCGGGTGTCGGCTGAACACCTACGAGACCGAAGTCATGCGCCGGCATGCGGCTGAGGCCGGCCTCGAGGACGCGGTCGTCGTCAACACCTGCGCGGTCACGAAGGAAGCGGAGCGCCAGGCGCGCCAAGCCATCCGCAAGGCACGCCGCGAACGCCCGGGTGCCCGCATCATCGTGACCGGCTGCGCTGCCCAGATCGATCCCGGCCGCTTCGCCGCGATGCCCGAGGTGGACCTCGTGCTCGGCAACGAGGAGAAGCTGAGGCCCGAGAGCTTCGGCCTGGCGCCGCCGGTCGAGCGGGTCGCGGTCAACGACATCATGTCCGTGCGCGAGACGGCCGGACACCTCGTCGGCGGCTTCGAAGGCCGGGCGCGCGCCTTCGTCCAGGTGCAGCAGGGCTGCGACCACCGATGCACCTTCTGCATCATCCCCTACGGCCGGGGGCCGTCACGCTCGGTGCCGATCGGCGAGGTGGTGGCGCAGGTGCGCACGCTGGTCTCGTCCGGCTATGCCGAGGTCGTGCTGACGGGAGTGGACGTCACCAGCTACGGCGGCGACCTGCCGGGGCGCCCGACCCTGGGCCAGATGGTGCGCCGGCTGCTCGCGCTGGTGCCGGAGTTGCCGCGGCTGCGGCTGTCCTCGCTCGACCCCGTCGAGATGGATGCCGACCTGTGGCGCCTCGTCGCGGAGGAGCCTCGGCTGATGCCGCACCTGCATCTGAGCCTCCAGGCGGGCGACGACCTCGTGCTGAAGCGCATGAAGCGGCGTCACCTGCGCGCGGACGCGATCGCGTTCTGCGAGAAGGCGCGCGGCCTCCGGCCCGGGATCGCCTTCGGCGCCGACCTTATCGCCGGCTTCCCGACCGAAGACGGGGAGATGTTCGAGAACACGCTGCGCCTCGTGGAGGAATGCGACCTCACCTGGCTTCACGTGTTTCCCTACAGCGAGCGGCCGGGCACCCCCGCCGCGCGCATGCCGCAGGTCGATCCGGCGCTGAGGCGGGACCGGGCGTCGCGCCTGAGGGAACTCGGGGAACGCCAAGTCGCCCGCTTCCTCGACGCCCGCGTCGGCGGGACCGCGGCCGTGCTCATGGAGAAGGACCGCATCGGCCGTACCGAGCAATTCGCGGAGATCGAGATCGACCATGCGCTGGAGCCGGGCAGCTTGGTCCGCGCCGCCGTCACCGGCGTCGCGGGGGGCCGCCTGACGGGACGCATCCAAGGTGCGCAATGCTGAGATTCTGGAAGAAGAAGCCGAAGCCCGAGGACGAGGCCGCGACCGAGGACGTCGCGGCCGCCGCGCAGCCGGAAGCGCAGCCGGAGCCGGGGTCGGAGCCGACGCCCGAACCGGCGAACGAGCCGGCAGCGCTCCTTGAGCCGGAGCCGGAGCCGGAGCCGGAGCCGGAGCCCGAGCCCGAGCCGATACCGACGGTGGTCGCGGAACCGGCGGCACCGGCCGCCCCGCCGGGGAAGAAGGGCTGGCTGGCGCGCCTCAAGGAGGGGCTGTCCAAGTCGACCTCCCGCCTGACCGAGGGGATCGGCGGCATCTTCACCAAGCGCCGGCTCGACGAGGAGGCGCTGGAGGAACTCGAGGAACTGCTGATCACGGCCGACCTCGGGCCGGCCATGGCGGCGAAGGTGACGGGCGAACTGGCCAAGAGCCGGTTCGGCAAGGACGTCACCCCCGACGAGGTGCGCCGCTTCCTCGCCGACCGGATCGCGGAGACGCTGGCCCCGGTCGCCAAGCCCCTGGACCTCGTCGCCGCCGCGCGCCCCCACGTGATCCTGGTGGTCGGCGTGAACGGAGCCGGCAAGACGACCACCATCGGCAAGATGGCCAAGCAGTACCGCGACCAGGGCAAGCGCGTCCTGATAGCGGCAGGCGACACGTTCCGCGCGGCGGCGGTCCAGCAGCTCGAGGTCTGGGGCGAGCGCGCGGGCTGCCCCGTCATCTCCCGCGAGACCGGAGCCGACGCCGCCGGCCTCGCCTTCGACGCGCTGGAGCGCGCGCGCCGCGAACAGGCGGACGTCCTGCTGATCGATACCGCCGGACGCCTGCAGAACAAGGCCAACCTGATGGCCGAGCTGCAGAAGATCGTGCGCGTCCTGAAGAAGCAGGACGCCGGGACCCCCCATTCCACGCTCCTGGTGCTGGATGCGACGACGGGCCAGAATGCGCTGAGCCAGGCGGAGGTGTTCCGCGACATGGTCGACGTCACCGGGCTGATCGTGACCAAGCTGGACGGCTCGGCGCGCGGCGGCGTGCTCGTGGCGCTGGCCGACCGGTTCAAGCTGCCGGTGCACGCCATCGGCGTCGGCGAAACGATCGAGGATATGCGGCCGTTCGAGGCGGGCGCCTTCGCCCGCTCGCTGACGGGCTTGGAGGCATGAAGCGATGTCGAGTTCGCACCTGTCGCACCTTCCCGCCACCGGCGAACGCTTCACCGACCCCGATGCGGCGCTCGCCCGCGTGCGCGAGATCTACGAGGCGAACACCGGCTACCTGAGGGAACGGTTCGCCGGTTTCGCCGCCGGCGAGGACGTCCGGGCGCGGGTTCACGCCGGCTATCCCTTCGTCCGGGTCCGCACCGAGACGGGCACGCGCGTCGATACCCGGCTGTCCTACGGCTTCGTCGCCGGCCCCGGCACCTACGCGACGACGCTGACGCGCCCGGACCTGTTCGGGCGCTACTACGCCGAACAGTTCCGCCTGCTGCGCCGGAACCACGGTGCGGCGCTGGAGGTGGGCGTCAGTCCGCAGCCGATCCCGGTCCATTTCGCCTTCGCCGAAGGCATCCACGTCGAGGGCGACCTGGAGCCCGAGCGCCTCGCGCGGCTGCGCGACTGGTTCGACCTTCCCGACCTCGCCTACATGGACGACAGCATCGTCAACGGCACCTTCGTGCCGGTCGAGGGGGAGCCGCTGCCGCTGGCGCTGTTCACGGCACCGCGGGTGGACTATTCGCTGCACCGGCTGCGGCACTACACGGCGACGTCGCCCGAGAACTTCCAGAACTTCGTCCTGTTCACGAACTACCAGTTCTACATCGACGAATTCGTCCGCCTCGGCCACGAGATCATGACCGCGAGCGAGGACGAGGAGACCCGGGCGTACCGCAGCCAGTACACGGGTTTCGTCGAACCCGGCGACTTCGTGACCTTGAACGAGAATCTCGGCTCCGCCGGGACGGTGGGCACGCGCACCGCCCGCCTGCCGCAGATGCCGGCCTACCATCTGAAGCGGGCCGACGGATCGGGCATCACCATGGTCAACATCGGGGTCGGCCCGTCGAACGCGAAGACGATCACCGACCATGTCGCGGTGCTGCGCCCGCATGCCTGGATCATGCTCGGCCATTGCGCGGGACTGAGGAACACCCAGCGGCTCGGCGACTACGTGCTGGCCCACGGCTACGTGCGCGACGACCACGTGCTCGATGCGGACCTGCCGCTGTGGGTGCCGGTGCCGGCCCTGGCCGAGGTGCAGGTGGCGATCGAGGGAGCGGTCGCGCAGGTGACCGGGCTCTCCGGCTACGAGCTGAAGAGCATCATGCGCACCGGAACGGTCGCGACGATCGACAACCGCAACTGGGAGCTTCGCGACCACCGCGAGCCGATCCAGCGCTTCAGCCAAAGCAGGGCGATCGCCCTCGACATGGAAAGCGCCACGATCGCCGCCAATGGCTTCCGCTTCCGGGTGCCTTACGGCACGCTGCTGTGCGTCTCCGACAAGCCGCTGCACGGCGAGATCAAGCTGCCGGGCATGGCCAACCGCTTCT
>NZ_DASYHS010000234.1:0-1993 GCF_035998295.1 Arenibaculum sp.
GACGTGATCGTGATCGCGACCCCGGAGATCGCGGGCCTGCCCTACGTGATCGCCGGCCTGGTGGCGGCGGGCGGCCTCGCGGCCGCGCTGTCGACCGCCGACGGCCTGCTGCTCGCGATCGCCAACGCGCTCAGCCACGACATCTACTACCGCATCATCGACCCACGGGCCTCGACGCAGCGCCGCCTGATCGTCGCCCGCATCCTGCTGGTCGGCGTGGCGATCCTCGCGGCGATGGTCGCGACCACGAGGCCGGCCGGCATCCTCGCGATGGTGGCCTGGGCGTTCTCGCTCGCGGCGGCCGGGCTGTTCCCGGTGCTGGTGATGGGCGTGTGGTGGAGCCGGACGACCTCGGCCGGCGCGATCTGCGGCATGATCGCTGGCTTCGGCATCACGCTGTTCTACCTGCTGATGACGGTCTATGGCGGCATGGAGCTGTGGTTCGGCGTCCGCAACATCTCCGCGGCCCTGTTCGGCCTGCCGGTCGCCTTCATCGTGATCTACGTGGTCAGCCTGATGACGCCGGCACCCAGCGCGGCGATGCAGGACTTCGTCAACAGCCTGCGCCATCCCCGCGGCGGTACCCTGATGGACACGGAGGAAGCCGCGGTCGGAACGCCGAAATCGGCGGAGGCGAAGGGCAAGACGCTCTGGCCGTGACGCCGGCCGGCCCGCGGGCGGCGTCCGCGCCGTCCGCGGGCCGTTTCGGGGTTCCACGACCGGCCTCGCTTTGCTATCCCCTCCGGCTCCATCCTCGGATTGAGCACGGAGGCGGTGCCGATGCACCTGTTCTGCTTCGGAACCCTGATGGACCCCGACATCCGCCGGCTGGTCCTCGGCCGCGACCTGCCCGGGGCGGTTCCCGCCGTCCTGCCGGGCTTCCGTCGCGTCTGCGTGGCGGAGGAAACCTACCCGGCGGCACTACCCGACCCGGCGGGCCGGATCGAGGGCCTGCTGATCGGTCCGATCTCACCCCACGAGCGCGACCGGGTGCAGTTCTTCGAAGGCTTCGAGTTCGCGATCGAGGATCACCCGGTGGCGGCCGCCGGCTGGACGGGCACCGCCCTCGTCTGCGTCGCGACCGAGCGCCTCGCCTGCGAGGAGGAGCCCTGGCACTTCGACGACTGGCGGCGCGTCCACAAGCCCGGCTACCTCGAAGCCGTCGCCGTCTACATGGCGGAGTTCGAGCGCCTCGGGATCGAGGACGCGCACGCCGTCTGGCTGGAAAGCCGCGTCACCGGGCGGTGACGCGGATCCCCAGCAGGTCGAAGGCCTCGGACGGCGCCATCATCAAGGTCATCCCGAGCGCCGGCACCGCGACCGGCTCCGCCGGGGTGGCGGTCAGCTCGATCGTGCCGGGCGACTTCAGGAAGGTCTGCAGGGCGGTGAGCATTTCCTCCTGCGCCTTGCCGAGCGCCTCGCCGTTCGAGAACAGGGCGTCGATCTCCCGGACACCCGTCTCGATCAGTTCAGCCTCGGTGATGCCCTGCTCCGCGGCCGCCGCGGTCATCGCCCGCCGCATCAGCGAATCGTCGGTGTAGGACAGTTCGATCCCCGAGACCTTGCTGCGCATCCAGGCGCCGGGGTCAGGCTCGCCGACCGCGAGCGGGTCCGGCGCATCGGTGAGCACCACCGTCGCCGCGATCGTCCCCATGTCGCGCCCGACCAGCGAAACCGGGCCGATCCGGGCCACGCCGGTGCCGGCATCGTAGGCGATCGCGACGTCCAGGTCGCCGCCCAGCCGCTCGTACCCGGTTTCCTCGAAGAAGCGCTGGTTGTCCTGGATCATCTCCTCCGTCACCGGCACGTCGACGCCGCGTACGGCGAGCGTCGCCGACCGGCTGGCCTTGTCCGCGACGTCCCAGGTCGCCCCGACCCGCTCGACCGACAGGAGCATCGTCCCGGTCCGCGTGAAGACGATCTTATCCGCGGCGACCTCCTTCAGGTCGACCGGCGGCGGCGGCTCGGCGTCGCGCATCAGCGCGCCGAACGC
>NZ_DASYHS010000242.1:0-7337 GCF_035998295.1 Arenibaculum sp.
GCTGGGGAGCCCTTCGGCGGCGGCCCCTTCCTCGAAGGTTCGCCGGGCGGTTTCGGCGGCGTGCTCCGCGGCTTCGGCGCCATGGGCCAGGCGGGTCGCCTCGAAGGCGAGGACCTTCTTCGCCTCGTTGATCTCGGCGCCCTGCAGTGCCTCCAGGCGCCGGATCTCGTCGAGAGGCAATTCGGTGAACAGGCGCAGGAAGCGGCCGATGTCGGCGTCCTCGGTGTTTCGCCAGAACTGCCAGTAGTCATAGGGAGGCAGCCGGTCGGCGTTGAGCCAGACGGCCCCGGCCGCCGTCTTGCCCATCTTGGCGCCCGACGCCGTGGTGATCAGCGGCGTGGTCAGCCCGAACAGCTCCTTCTGATCGATCCGGCGCGTCAGCTCGATGCCGTTGATGATGTTGCCCCACTGATCGGACCCGCCCATCTGCAGCCGGCAGCCGAGGCGGCGGGACAGCTCCAGGAAATCGTACGCCTGGAGGATCATGTAGTTGAATTCGAGGAAGGTCAGCGGCTGCTCGCGGTCGAGGCGCAGTTTGACGCTCTCGAAGCCCAGCATGCGGTTGATCGTGAAGTGGCGGCCGATGTCGCGCAGCATAGGGACGTAGCGCAGCTCGTCCAGCCAGTCGGCGTTGTCGGCCATCAGGGCGCGCCCGTCCTCGAAGTCGAGGAACTGGCCGAACACCTTTCTTATACCGGCGATGTTGCGCGCTATCTGCTCATCCGTCAGGAGCTGGCGGCTCTCGTCCCGCCCCGACGGATCGCCGACCTTCGTCGTGCCGCCGCCCATCAGGACGATGGGGCGGTGCCCCGTCTTCTGCAGCCAGCGCAGCATCATGATCTGCACCAGACTGCCGACGTGGAGGCTGTCCGAGGTCGCGTCGAAGCCGATATAGGCCGTGATCCGGTCCGTTGCGGCAAGCGCGTCCAGCCCGCCCAGGTCGGTCACCTGATGGATGAAGCCGCGTTCCTGGAGGATGCGGAGGAAGTCCGAACGAGGCGTGCTCATCTCGATGTGAATCCGGATTGGGTCGAAGCGAGCCCGTTCGGCGTGAACGGGAAGCCGCCCCTGTTTCGTGGTTTTCGGATCGGGCCCGGATCACTCCGCGACGGCGGCGATTCTCGGGCCGAGGACCTTGTCGAGATAGTCGTCGATGTGCTTGTCGAGGTCCTGCACATTGTTCGAGAAGGAATGGTTGGCCCCCTCGACGATACGGTAGTCGATCCGGATGTCCTTCTGGTTCGACAACTTGCCGACCAACTTGGCGACGGATGCCTCGGGCACGTACTCGTCGCTGCTGCCGTGGACGATCATGCCCGACGCGGGGCAGGGAGCGAGGAAGCTGAAGTCGAACACGTTGGCCGGAGGAGCGATGGAGATGAAGCCGTCGATCTCGGGCCGGCGCATCAGCAACTGCATGCCGATCCATGCCCCGAACGAGAAGCCGGCGATCCAGCAGCTCGCCGCGTTCGGGTTGAACGTCTGGATCCAGTCCAGTGCCGACGCCGCGTCGGACAGCTCGCCCTCCCCGCGGTCATAGGTGCCCTGGCTGCGCCCGACGCCCCGGAAGTTGAACCGCAGCGTCGAGAAGCCCCGGCGCGTGAAGGCGTGGAAGAGCGTGTAGACGACCTTGTTGTTCATCGTCCCGCCCTGATGGGGGTGGGGATGGAGGAACAACGCGACGGGAGCATGCGGCTGCTTGCTGTGGTTGTAGCGCCCTTCGAGCCGTCCAGCCGGCCCGTTGATGATCACTTCAGGCATCGCGGTGTTGGTCCTGGTCCAGGGGTGGCGTCGGCAAGGGGAGAACGGTCCAGCCGCCCGACAGGCGGGCGGCACGGCCGCTTCCGGCTCCGCGACTAGGTTTCATGCCCGAACATGTTCGATTCCCGCCGTTCCAATCCTTGACCATGCTGATAGGACACCATATATCGCTTTCACTACATGTGCGGGCGATGGATCGCCTTCTTGCAACTTTCGCGCGACAATTACGCCGGCCCCGGCCAAGACCGCGGAATATACCACAGCGGGCGACGGAGTGTTCAAGCATCTTCCTCGTCCGGATGGGAACGGACCCGGCCGCATGAAGCGGAACTATCTCGACTACAACGCGACCGCGCCGCTGCGTCCGGCGGTGCGCGAGGCCATGGTCCGGGCGCTGGATCTCCTCGGCAATCCCTCCTCGGTCCATGCCGACGGCCGGGCGGCCAGGCGCGCGGTCGAGGATGCCCGCGCGGAGGTCGCCGCCCTGGTGGGAGCCATGCCTGCCCAGGTGGTGTTCACGGGCGGCGGGACGGAGGCGAACAACCAAGCCCTCGCTTCGGCCGGCGGGCGCTCGGTCCTCGTCTCCGCGATCGAGCACGACAGCGTGTTGGAGGCGGTCCCGTCCGCGCGCCGCATACCCGTCGAGCCTTCCGGAGTGGTCGACCTGGCTGCGCTCGACCGGATGCTGGCGGACGCCCGCGGACCGTCCCTGCTGTCGCTGATGCTCGTCAACAACGAGACGGGGGTGATCCAGCCGGTCGCCGAGGCGGCACGCATCGCGAGAAGCCGCGGCGCCCTCGTCCATTGCGACGCCGTCCAGGCCGCCGGCCGCCTGGCCATCGATCTGAATGGTCTGGGCGCCGACATGCTGAGCCTGTCGGCCCACAAGATCGGGGGCCCCAAGGGGGTTGGCGCGCTGGTCCTGCGCGACGGCGTCGTCTGCCCGCCGCTGCTGCGCGGCGGCGGACAGGAGCAGCGGCGCCGGGCCGGAACCGAGAACGTGCCGGGCATCGTCGGGTTCGGGCGGGCCGCGCGCGACGTGCTCGCCGGCTTCGGCGACGTGGCGCGCATCGACGGGTTGCGCCGTTCCATGGAGGAGCGCATCCGCGCGGTGGCGCCCGATGCGCCGATCCATGGCGGGGCGGCCCCGCGCGTCGCCAACACGTCCTGCATCGGCATGCCGGGCGTGCCGGCGGAGATCCAGGTCATGGCCTTCGACCTCGCGGGCATTGCGGTCAGCGCAGGGTCGGCCTGCTCCAGCGGGAAGGTCAAGCCGAGCCATGTGCTGACCGCGATGGGGCTCGCGCAGGCCGATGCCGCCTCGGCCGTCCGGGTCAGCCTGGGCCGGGACACCGTCGCCGAGGAGATCGACCGCTTCGTCGAGGCCTGGACCACGCTCCATCGTCGCAGGCGGGCGGCATGAGCGCCGACGCGCCCGGGATCGTCTATCTCGACAACCACGCCACCACGGCGCTCGACCCGCGGGTGGCCGAGCGCATGCTGCCCTGGCTGCTCGATCGGGCCGGCAACCCCCACGCACGCCATGCGGCCGGCTGGCGCGCGGCCGAGGCGGTCGAGGCCGCGCGCGCGGAGGTCGCCGGCCTGATCGGCGCCAATCCGGCGGAACTGGTCTTCACCTCCGGGGCGACGGAGGCGAACAACCTCGCCGTGAAGGGCGTGGCGCGGGCGGCCAGATCCCGCGGGCGGGACCGCATCGTCACCGCGGCGACCGAGCATCCGAGCGTGCTCGCCTGCTGCCGCCGGCTGCATGCCGAAGGGTTCCGGCTCGACGTGCTGCCGGTGCGATCCGACGGCAGGCTCGACCCGGAACTGCTACGCCGCGCGCTCGCGCCGGAGACGGCGCTGGTCTCCGTCATGGCCGCCAACCACGAGATCGGGACGCTCCAGCCGCTGCAAGAGATCGGGCGCCTGGCGGTTACCCACGGCGTGCCGGTCCATACCGACGCCGCGCAGGCGGCCGGGAAGGTGCCGCTCGACGTCTCGGCGCTCGGCCTGCACCTCGTGACCTTGACCGCGCACAAGATGCATGGACCGGCCGGGATCGGCGCGCTCTGGGTGTCGCGGTCGGTGGAGATCGAACCGCTGTGCGACGGCGGTGGACAGGAGCGCGGCCTGCGCCCGGGCACGGTGCCCGTGGCGCTCGCGGTCGGATTCGGCGCGGCGGCGGCGCTGGCGCGCGAGTCGCTGGAGAGGGAGGCCTTGCGGGTGGCCGGCCTGCGCGACCGACTGTTCGAAGCGCTGTCGTCCTCGGTCGACGGGCTGCTGGTCAACGGGAGCATGGACCACCGGCTGCCGGGCAACCTCAGCGTCCGCATTCCCGGGGTGGATGCCAGCGAACTGGTCGAGGCGGTGCCGGAACTGGCGATCGCGACCGGGGCGGCCTGCGCCACGGGCCGGCACGAGCCGTCGCACGTGCTGCTGGCGCTCGGCCTCGACGCGCGGGGGGCGGGATCGTCCCTGCGCTTTGGGCTCGGGCGCTTCACCACCGAGGCGGACGTGGACCGGGCGGCGTCGCTGCTGTCCGGGGCCGTGGCCCGGCTGCGGCGGCCGCCCCGCGCCAGGGCCGGGTGAGCGGAGCAACGAATGGTGGACCGGCGCGACGGACTTGCACCGAGCGACGTTGCATCGCGGCCGTGTTGTCTGTATGACGCGCCGGGAGTTCGACCGTCCGGCCGCCGGGCGGAACCAAGGGAAGACGAGGCACGGAGAGCTGGCTGATGCCGAAGATGACGTTTATCGAACAGGACGGGACCCGTCGGGACGTCGAAGCGCCGATCGGCCTCTCGGTCCTGGAGATCGCGCACCGCAACGACGTCGATCTCGAGGGTGCCTGCGAAGGGTCGCTCGCCTGCTCGACGTGCCACGTGGTCGTCGAACCCGAATGGTACGACGTGCTGACCGACGCGTCGGAGGACGAGGAGGACATGCTCGACCTCGCCTTCGGGTTGACCAAGACCTCCCGCCTGGGCTGCCAGATCATCATGACCGAGGAGCTGGACGGGCTGACGGTCCGCCTTCCGGCGGGCTCGCGCAACATGATGGGCGGCTGACCTCGTGACGGCTGGGCTCGTGACTGGCGGGCTGTTCGGGCGGCTGCGCGAAGCCCGCATCGACGAGTGGCACGCCTATACCCGTCATGCCTTCGTCCGCGGATTGTCCGACGGCAGTCTGCCGGAGGCCTGCTTCCGGCATTATCTCGTGCAGGACTACCTGTTCCTGATCCATTTCGCGCGGGCCTATGCGCTCGCCGTGTACAAGAGCGATTCCCTCGACGACATGCGCCAGGCGGCGGGCGTGATGTCGGCCCTGCTCGACCAGGAGATGCGCCTCCACGTCGACTACTGCGGAGGGTGGGGGATGGACGAGGCGACCATGGCGGCCACGCCCGAGGCGCCCGCCACGCTCGCCTATACCCGGTTCGTGCTCGAGCGCGGAATGAGCGGCGACCTGCTCGACCTGCATGTGGCGCTTGCGCCCTGCGTGGTCGGCTATGCGGAGATCGCCGCCGAGCTGGTCGCCGATCCCCGCACGCGGCTCGACGGCAATCCTTATCGCGCCTGGATCGAGATGTATGCGGGCGACGAGTACCGGAGCGTCGCGGCGGCCGAGGTCGCCCAGCTCGACCGCCTGTACGCGGCCCGCGGCGGCGAGGCACGCTTCACCGGCCTGGTCCGCACCTTTTCCGCCGCGACCCGTCTAGAGGCGGGCTTCTGGCAGATGGGCCTGGACATCGCCTGACGCGATCGCGTCCCTCGGCCGCTGCGCGCATCCCCGAAGAGGTTCCACCATGTAATCGTCCGGATCTATTCCCGGGCGGGAACCGGGACGTCATTCCGACTGTTGGCTTCCCGAACGACGTCACTGCAAGAGGAATCGACATGCGTAAGCTCGGACTGGGGATTGTCTCCCTCGCAACTCTCGGCCTGCTCGCCGCCTGCGGAAGCACCGACACGACGCGTGCGGCGACCGGCGCGGGTGCCGGCGCGATCGGCGGCGCGGTGGTCGGCGGCCCGATCGGCGCGGTGCTCGGCGGGGCCGGTGGGGCCGCGGCCGGCGTCGCGATGGACGAGGGGCTCACCACCGAGGATCTCGGCCTGGGCACCGAGGAAGAGATCATCGAGGAAGACGTCGAGTGATGTTTTCCGGCCCCGTCGCGCAGGCGGGGCCGGCCTCGAATGCGCCGGTTGCGTCCCTGGTTGCGTCCCCGGGGGCATAGCCTATATTGGCGGCCATGAACTCCCTCGGTTTTTCCAAGGCCGCGCACGAAACGCGCGTCGTCGTCGCGATGTCGGGCGGCGTTGATTCCTCCGTCACCGCGGCTTTGCTGCAGGAAGAGGGATACGACGTCGTCGGCATCACGCTGCAGCTGTACGACCATGGCCTGGCCGTCGGCCGGAAAGGTGCGTGCTGCGCCGGCCAGGATATCTACGACGCCCGTCAGGTCGCCGACCGGCTGGGCTTTCCCCATTACGTCCTCGATTACGAGAGCCGCTTCGGGCAGAACGTCATCGACGACTTCGCAGACAGCTACCTGCGCGGCGAGACGCCCATCCCGTGCGTGCGCTGCAACCAGACCGTCAAGTTCCGCGACCTGCTGGCGACCGCGCGCGACCTAGGCGCGGACTGTCTCGCGACGGGGCATTACGTGCGGCGGGTCGTGGGGCCGAGCGGGCCGGAACTGCACCGCGCCGTCGACCCCGCGCGCGACCAAAGCTATTTCCTGTTCGCGACGACTGGCGAGCAGCTGGATTTCCTTCGCTTTCCGCTCGGCGGCATGCCGAAGCCGGAAACCCGCCGCCACGCCGAGCGGTTCGGGCTCCCGGTTGCCGACAAGCCGGACAGCCAGGACATCTGCTTCGTGCCGGGCGGGCGCTATGCCGACATCGTCCGGCGCCTGAGGCCGGGCGCGGTCGACCCGGGGGAGATCGTCCATGTCGACGGCCGGGTGCTGGGCCGGCACGACGGGATCGTCGACTTCACGATCGGCCAGCGCAAGGGGCTGGGGATCGGCGGGTTGAAGGGGGACGGCGGCGAGCCGCTCTACGTCGTCCGGATCGATCCCGCGACGTTGCAGGTCGTGGTCGGCCCGCGCAGCGCCCTGGCGCGCACGCGCGTCATCGTGCGCGAGATGAACTGGCTCGGCGCCGTGCCCGCGCAGGGCGTCGGGGCGGAGGTGAAGCTGCGCTCCGCCCAGCCGGCGGTGCGCGCGACGGTCAGGGCGACGGCGAACGGCGGTGCCGTCGCCGAGTTGGACGAGCCGCAATACGGGGTGGCGCCCGGCCAGGCCTGCGTTGTCTACCAGGGTGACAGGGTGTTGGGCGGCGGCTGGATCGAGCGGGCGGAACAGGCCGCCGGCGATGCGACAGGGCAACGAGTTCAGGTTAAGGGTTGAGGCGACAGATTCCCCGTAGGCTGGAAGTGTGATTCCTTGGGAGGCGGTCCCTTCAGAGGAAAGCCGCCATGTCCGGTGAGATCGAAGACGCCTTCCAACGCTCGCGGCTGCGCAGCCTGCTTGAGCACTTTGCCGCGATCGAGGACCCACGCGAGCCGCCGAA
>NZ_DASYHS010000263.1:0-24235 GCF_035998295.1 Arenibaculum sp.
TGGTCGAGCAGCTCCTGCTGGCGCCGGGACAACTCCTGAAGCTCCTGCATCATCTCGCCCGCGGGGTTCTGGCCCTGCTGCATCTGGGCCATGGTCCCCGCCCGCAGGTTCTCCATCAGGTTCTGGAGTTGGCTCAGCATCTGCCGGGCGGCGTCACGCGCGCCGGTCTCGGCCATCCGCCGCATCTGCTCCATCATCTGCTGGAGATCCTGGCGGTCGAGCATCTGGCCCTGCATCTGCGGCGGGAGCTGCTGCATGGGCTCGCCGCGCTCCATCGCCTGTCGGAGCTGTTCCTCCATCGCGTCGAGGAACTCGTTCATCGCGGTCTGCAGCTCGTCCATGAGGCGCTGGATCTCCTCGTCCGGCGCGTCGCGGTCGAGGGCGTCCATCAGCGCCTGCTGGGCATCGCGGAGGCTGCGCTCGGCGAGCGAGAGCTGCCCGTCCTCGACCCGCAGCGCGAGGTCCCACAGCAGGTCCTGGACCGCGACGGCGGCCTCCCGCGACCTGTCGAGGAACAGGCGGGCCACCGAGGTCCGCAATCCAAGGAAGACGACGACGTCCTCGTTGAAGAGCCCGGGCCGGACCGACAGGGCGCCGAGGGTCCGAGCCACGTCCTCGCGATCCGTCTGCGGGCGGAGGGTCAGCCGCCGCCGCTGCTCGATGATGGCGCGGGCGACGGGGTGGGTGAAGACCCGCTCCGGCAGTACGACGGAGACCTCCTCCGTCGTGCCGGTCTGGCCGGCGCCGTCCGTCGCCTCGACCCGGATCGTAACCGGCAGGCCGGCCCAGGGGTGGGGCGTCAGGTCGTGGTAGCCGTCGCCGACGACTTCCCTTGCCCGCGGCTTGGGGCGCGGGAGGGCCAGTGCGATCGGCGTGCGGTCGATGTCGGGGTCGGCCTCCGCGTCGAGGCGGATCACCGCGCCGGTCGCGACGATGCCGTAATCGTCCGCCGCCTCGTAGGCGAGGTGGAGTGCGCCGCGCTCGGCCGCTTCGGGCGGGGCCGTCAGCCTGACGGTCGGCGCCTGGTCGGCAATGACGGCGATCGGCCAGGAGCCGAGCACGGCCCCGTCCTGGTCCACCGTGATCGCCGAACCGTCGCCGACCGGCCTGGTGGCCTCGTAGCTGCCGGGCTCGATCTGCTCGAACGGGGTGCGGTTCCCGCCGGCATCCAGCGTCGGGACCGCCGTTCCGCCGGAGACGCGGGCGAGCACGACGCTGCCGGCGGGAACCCTGACCGCGGGGGTCGGGGCAGGGGCGGGGGCCGGAGCCGGGTTCGCGCCGGCCGCCGGGGCGGCCACCGTCACGTCGGCCGCCGGAGCGGCCACCATGGCGTCGGCCGCCAGGGCGGCCGGGGCATCGGGCTTCAGGAACACAGGGGGCAAGCCGGTATATTCCGGAGGCGTGACCCAGATGTCCAGGACGGGGGCGGCCGCCGGGGCAGCGGCATCGAAGCGTGGCGAGACCGCCGCCGACAGCCGCGCGCGCCAGTCCCCCCAGGACGCCGTCGCGGCGACGAACAGGAGAATACCGACCACCGCGCGCAGGCCCATCGTATCGCGCGCCGCGAGAAGGGGGTGCGGTGCGCGAACGCGCAGCGTGCGGATCTGGGCCAGCAGACGCTCGCGATGGACGCGCCACAGCTCGGCGGTCGCCGGATCCGCCGGGCCGCCGGCAAGCACGTCCCCGAGCGCGCCGAGCGGGCGGTGCGAGAGGCCGCTGTCGCGCTCCAGCCGGCGGATCGCCTCTTGCGTTCCGGGGAACCGCAGCCCGGAGAGGCCGCGGAACAAGGCAACCGCGAATGCCGCCGCGAAGGCGAGGAGCAGTGCCGCGTGCATCCAGCCGTCGAGGCGCGGGACGAGACCCGACAGCGCCACGGCGAGGAACAGGCCGGCAATGCCCGTAGCCGGCCACAAGGCCGGCCACAGCCTCTCCCAGGCGAGGGCCAGCCGGGCCAGCCGGAGGCGAAAGCCGGGCTCGGCCCCGGTACGACTATCGTGCCGACGCGCGCGCCGGAAGTCCTCGTGGTCGTTCATGGCCCCGGACGGGTCCCCAGCACCCCCTCGTCAGAGCCAGGCGGGGACCTCTTCCGCCGCCATCAGCTCCTCGATCGTCGGCCGTTTGCGGATCACCGCGAACTCCGACCCGTTCACCAGCACCTCGGGGGCGAGAGGCCGGGAATTGTAGGTCGACGACATCACCGCCCCATAAGCGCCGGCCGACAGGAATGCAACCAGGTCGCCGGCTCCGATCGGTGGCAACGCACGCTGCACCGCGAAGGTATCGCCGCTCTCGCAGACGGGGCCGACCACGTCCATCGGTTCCTCCGCCGCGTCCCGCGCGGGCTCGTCGACGGGCAGGATAGTATGCCAGGCGTCGTAAAGCGAGGGCCTGATGAGGTCGTTCATGGCCGCGTCCAGGATCAGGAAGTTCCTATGGACGCCGGCCTTGCGGTAGACCGTCCGCGCGACCAGGATGCCGGCGTTGCCGACCAGCGACCGGCCGGGCTCCAGGGTGACGTGGCAACCGAGACCGCCGGTCGTCGCGCGTACCAGCTCCGCATAGTCCGCGAGGGAGGGCGGCACCTCGCCGCGATAGGAAATGCCGAGCCCGCCGCCGAGGTCGACGCGGCGGATGTCGTGGCCGTCCTCGCGCAGCGCCAGCACCAGCGCGGCGACACGCTCGAAGGCCGAGCGGAAGGGAGCGAGGTCCGTGAGCTGACTGCCGATATGGACCGCGACCGATACCGGCCGCACGCCGGGCAGGGACGCCGCCCGGGCGTAGACCGAGCGTGCCAGCTCCATGTCGACGCCGAACTTGTTCTCCTTGCGCCCGGTCGAAATCTTGGCGTGGGTAAGGGCGTCGACATCGGGATTGACCCGGACCGCGGTGTCGGCGACGACCCCCATGGATGCCGCGACCTCGCTCAGGGCCTCGAGTTCCGGCAGGGACTCGACGTTGGTCTGGTAGATACCCAGCCCGAGCGCCGTCCGCATCTCGGCGCGGGTCTTGCCGACGCCCGAGAAGACGATGCGGGACGCCGGCACCCCGGCCGCGAGCGCGCGCTTCAACTCGCCCACGGACACGACGTCGGCGCCGGCGCCGAGCCGGGCCAGGGTCCGGATCACCGCGAGGTTCGAGTTGGCCTTGAGCGCATAGCAGATCGAGGCGTCCATGCCGGCAAACGCATCGGCATAGGCGCGATAGGCGGATTCCAGCGCGGCGGTCGAATAGCAGTAGAAGGGCGTGCCCACCCGTTCGGCGATGGCCGGCAGGGGGACGGATTCGGCATGCAGGACGCCGTTGCGATAGGTGAATGCGCTCATGGCGTTTCAGGCCTGGTCCGGGTCTCGGGCTCGTTTCGGGGGTTCGGGTAGGTGCGCGGGAAGCGGGTCGGGTCGGTGCCTACCGGCGGACGCAGCGCGCCGGGCTTCTTGCCGCAGGCGGCCAGCCCGAGCATGGCCGGGGCCAGCAGCAGAGCCAGCGCGGCGCGGCGCGACAGCGGGCCGCTCACAAGAAGCGCTCCCGGGCCGCCGCCGCGGCGCGGCGGACATTGTCGGGCGCCGTGCCGCCGAGGCTGGTGCGGCTCGCAACCGACGCGTCGACGCCCAAAACGTCGAAGATGGCCGCGGTGATGCGCGGCTCCACCCCGCGCATCGCCTCCAGGTCGAGCTGGTCGAGACGGCAGTCCTTCTCCTCCGCGAGCCGGACGATGCGGCCGGTCACATGGTGCGCCTGGCGGAACGGCAGCCCCAGTACGCGGACCAGCCAGTCCGCGAGGTCGGTCGCGGTGATGAAGCCGCGTTCGGTCGCCGCGCGCATGCGTTCCCTGCGTGGTGAAAGGTCGCGGACCATGCCGGTCGCGGCCGCGATCGTGAGGGCGAGAGTATCGTCCGTCTCGAAGACCGGCTCCTTGTCCTCCTGCATGTCCTTGGAATAGGCGAGCGGCAGGCCCTTCATGGTGACGAGCAGGCCGTTCAGCGCCCCGATCACGCGGCCGGCCTTCGCGCGGACCAGCTCGGCGGCATCCGGGTTCTTCTTCTGCGGCATGATCGAGCTGCCGGTCGTGAACGCGTCGGACAGGCGCACGAAGCCGAAGGGATCGGTGCACCACAGCACGATCTCCTCGGCGAAGCGCGACAGGTGCACGGCCGCGATCGAGGCCGCCGACAGGTACTCGAGCGCGAAGTCGCGGTCGGACACGGCATCGAGCGAGTTGGCGGTCGGCCGGTCGAACCCCAGCGCGGACGCCGTCGCCTCCCGGTCGATCGGGAACGAGGTGCCGGCCAGCGCCGCCGAGCCGAGCGGGCATTCGTTCAGCCGCGCGCGGGCATCGCGGAAGCGGCCGCGGTCGCGCCCGAACATCTCGACATAGGCGAGCAGGTGGTGCCCGAACGTCACCGGCTGGGCGGTCTGGAGATGAGTGTAACCCGGCATCACGGTGTCCGCATGGGCTTCGGCCTGCTGGATCAGCGCCTCCTGCAGCCCGGCGAGCCCGGCGTCCAGCCGGTCGATCGCGTCGCGGACCCAGAGCCGGAAGTCGGTCGCGACCTGGTCGTTGCGCGAGCGCGCGGTATGCAGCCGGCCGGCCGGCTCGCCGATCAGCTCCGCCAGCCGCGCCTCGACGTTCATGTGGATGTCCTCGAGCTCCGTCTTGAACTCGAAGTCGCCCCGGGCGATCTCTTCGGCGATGCGGTCGAGGCCTTCCTGGATTTTGCCGGCATCGTCGCGCGAGATGATGCCGCAATCCGCGAGCATGGCGGCATGCGCCTTGGAGCCGGCTATGTCCTGCGCCGCGAGCCTCTGGTCGAAGCCGATCGAAGCGTTTATGCGTTCCATGATCGCGGCGGGGCCGCGGGCGAAGCGCCCGCCCCAGAGCTGGTTGGCGGCGGACGGGCTGTCGGGTCTGGTCTCGGTCATGGATCGCACGGAAGTGAGAGGAAGAGGGCGTGGTCGCGAGGCTCGTCAGTATGCGGAAAATGGTGGCCGCCGCAATGCTCCTGGCCCTGGTGGCGGCCGTGGTCGGGGCGAGCGGCTGGTGGTTCGGGCCCGGTGCCGGGCCGGCGGCTCCGGCAAGCGGCGAGATGGCGAAGTTCCGCGAGACGCGGCCGCCGACTTCGGTGGCCGGTTTCGCCTTCGTGGATGGCGAGGGCCGGCCCGTCGCGATCGACGATTTCCGCGGCCGGGTCGTCCTGCTGAACCTGTGGGCGACCTGGTGCGCGCCTTGCGTGCGCGAGATGCCGGCGCTCGACCGGCTCCAGGCCCGGCTTGGCGGCCCGGAATTCGAGGTGGTCGCATTGTCGCTCGACCGCGGCGGCCGCGACCAGGTGGTCCCTTTCCTGGAGGGGCTCGGCGTCGAGAACCTCGCCATCTATCTCGATCCCGGCTCGGCGGCGATGCGCGAACTTTCGGCGCGCGGGCTGCCGACCACGCTGCTGATCGATCGGGAGGGCCGCGAGGTGGGGCGTCTCGAAGGGGCGGCCGAGTGGGGGTCGCCCGACGCGTTGCGATTGATCGAACACTATCTTGGTGAAGCGGAGCTCGGCGAGGCGGGAGCCTACGATGCCTCCGCCAGCAGGTATCCCCCCGACCCCGGCAGCGGCGCGTAGTTCAGGGCGGCGCCCCTGGCCGCCAGCACGGTGCGCAGGACCGGCGTCGCCACGACCTCGCCGGGTGCCGCCCGGGCGAGCGCCAGGGCGGCCGACGCCGCGGGGGCGGGATGAATGCCGCCGGGCCGCGGCTCGACCGCGATCGTCAGTCCGCACCCGGCGACCATGCCGGCCGGTTCGGGGCTTGCGCGGATCGCATCCCGGATCGCGCGCGCGGCGTCCAGGGCCGTCTCCAGGGCAACGAAGCCGGCGGTAACGGCGGTGCCGTCCCGCGTGAAGCCACGTCCGCCGAAGGCGCCGACGACGGCTTCGATCACGGGCGCGTGGGAAGGGTGCAGAGGCGCCACCGCGAGCACGACGAGGTTGCCGGCCCGCCCGCCGGCCCGACCCCCGGCGGCCGCCGCTTCGATCCAGGCGGCCAGCGCGGGACCGAGTTCGGCGCCGGCGCCCTTATCGCCGCTTGCGAGAGCGGTCAGGTCCTCGCGGCCGGCGCGGTAAAGGGCCTGGGCCTCGGGTGCCAGCAGCAGGTCGTCCAGGGCGGCCGCGAACCGCGACGCCTCGTCCTCCCGCTCCCCGAGCAGCAGCAGGCAGTCCGTGACGGGGTCGCGCCCGGACGCCCCGCCGGACCGGCGGGCATGCTCCGCGGCCGCGCCGGCGGCGTAGAGGCGGATCCCGAGCCGGGTCGCCTCGTCCGAGACCGTGTCCGGCATCTCGCCGTCGGTTCGGGCGAGTGCGTCCGCGAGCAGCCGGAGCACCGGGAACAGCGAATTCCGGTCGGGGGGCACGGCCGCGGCATCCGTCGATGCCATATCCGCCGGCGCCGCCTCCATCGATGGAGCTTCCGCCGACGGAGCTTCCGCCGGGACTGCCGGCACGGGCAAGGGCTCGCGCGTCCGTTCCGGCGGCGGCGCCGCAGCCGGATCCAGGCGGTTCAGTTCCCGGACCAGCAGCAGGCCGGCTGCAATCAGCACCGCGACCGCGACGGCGGAGGATGAGGCGCCGGACGTGCCGCCGCCGTCCGAGACGGCGTGCTGCATCGTGAGGAAGCCGAGGCACAGCGTCGCGATGCCTGCCAGCGCACCCTTCAGCAGTTGGCGTCCGGACGGCCGACGTGCGGGGGCGTCCGCCGGGACGAGGGGCGGCGGGATCGGCGGCAGGCCTTCCGCGATATCGTCCGCATTGCCGGGGCGCATGGGGAGGGCGCGCGCGGCGGACGGCCGGGGAACGCCCGGCCGCGAGGCGAGAAGGTCGAACTCCGGCACGTCGGATTTCTGGGCCCGGTAGGCGACGAAAGGCCTCGCGGCGCCGGAGCCGTCCGTCCGCTCGACGAGGATGCGGACCGCCTCGACCTCGGGCCGGGCGAAACAGGCGCGCCCGCGATGAAGCGCTTCGTCACGCGGCGCGTCGACGAGGGTGTCGAGCAGTTCCCAACGTCCGCGGACATAGCCGTAGATTTCCGCCGTCCGTGCCGGCGTCACGCTGCCGTCCGCCATCCGACACTCTCGAGACAGATATAGACGGTACCCATTCTAGCGTGCAGGTACCGCCCATGTCTCGTCTCAGCGGGTCGGGACCGGCGGGTTCTTGCTGTAGTCGTAGAAGCCGCGGCCGCATTTGCGGCCTACCCAGCCCGCCTCGACATATTTCACGAGCAGCGGGCAAGGCCGGTACTTGCTGTCGGCCAGTCCTTCGTAAAGGACGTTCATGATCGCGAGGCAGGTATCGAGCCCGATGAAGTCCGCAAGTTCGAGCGGCCCCATGGGATGGTTCGCGCCGAGCCTCATCGCGGTGTCGATCGCCTCGACCGAGCCTACCCCCTCGTAGAGGGTGTAGACGGCCTCGTTGATCATCGGGAGCAGAATGCGGTTGACGATGAACGCCGGAAAGTCCTCGGCGACCGCCGCGGTCTTGCCCAGCGCCGCCGTCAGGTCCCGGACGGCCCGGAACGTGTCCTCGTCGGTCGCGATGCCGCGGATCAGCTCGACCAGCTGCATCACCGGCACGGGGTTCATGAAGTGCATGCCCATGAACTTGTGCGGCCGGTCGGTACAGGCGGCGAGCCGGGTGATCGAGATCGACGAGGTGTTCGTCGCGACCAGCGCGTCGGGATTGAGATGCGGCACGAGCGCCTTGAAGATCGAGCGCTTGACCTCCTCGTTCTCGGTCGCGGCCTCGATCACGAGGTCGCAATCCCCGAACATCGCGAGGTCGGAGCCGGTCGTGATCCGGGCCATCGTGGCCTGTCTCTCGGTTTCGGCCACCTTGCCCTTGGCGACCTGCCGCTCGAGGTTGCGGTCGATACCGGCGACGGCGTTCGCCAGCGCGTCCCCGTCGATGTCCGACAGTTTCACCTCGAAGCCCGAAAGCGCGCAGACATGGGCGATCCCGCTGCCCATCTGTCCGGCCCCGATGACGCCGATCCTCTGGATCATCTCAATCCCCTGCGCAAGTCGTCAGGCGCGCTCAGCGCGCCTTGTCCAGTTCTTCGGTCAATTCGGGCACCGCCTTGAACAGATCCGCGACCAGCCCGTAGTCGGCAACCTGGAAGATGGGTGCCTCCTCGTCCTTGTTGATCGCGACGATGACCTTGCTGTCCTTCATGCCGGCGAGGTGCTGGATCGCTCCAGAAATGCCGACCGCGACGTAGAGCTCGGGCGCCACGACCTTGCCGGTCTGGCCGACCTGGTAGTCGTTGGGGACGTAGCCCGCGTCCACCGCGGCGCGGCTCGCGCCCACGGCCGCACCCATCTTGTCCGCCAGCTTCTCCAGGAGGACGAAGTTGTCCCCGGACTGCATGCCCCGGCCGCCGGACACGACGACGCGGGCGCTCGTCAGCTCGGGCCGCTCGGACTTGGACAGTTCCTGGCTCACGAAGCTGGACAGGCCGGCATCCCCTGCGGTCTCCACCGCCTCGACCGCGGCGCTGCCGCCCTCGGCGGCAGCCGGCTCGAACGCGGTGCCGCGGACCGTGATGACCTTCACTGCGTCGGCCGACTTCACGGTCGCGATCGCATTGCCCGCGAAGATCGGCCGCTCGAAGGTGTCGGCGCCATGCACGTCCGTGATCTCGGAGATCTGCGCGACGTCGAGCAGTGCCGCCACGCGCGGCATCAGGTTCTTGCCGAAGGTGGTGGCCGGCGCCAGCACGTGGCCGTAGCCGCCGGCGAGCCCGGTGACGAGCGGCGCCAGGTTCTCGGCCAGCGGGTGCGCGTAGTGGGGGGCGTCGGCCAACAGCACCTTGGCGACGCCCGCGACCTTGGCGGCCGCGTCCGCGGCTCCCCTGCAGTCGCTGCCCGCGACCAGGACGTGGACGTCCCCGCCGATCCGGGCGGCGGCAGTCACCGCGTTGAGGGTCGCCGGGCGCAGATCGGCATTCGAATGTTCGGCAATGACCAGCACGCTCATGTCAGATCACCCGCGCTTCGTTCTTCAGCTTCTCGACCAGTTCGGCTACCGACTGGACCTTCACTCCGGCCTGCCGCTTCGACGGCTCGGCGACCTTCACCGTGGTCAGGCGCGGCGAGACGTCGACCCCGAGCTCTTCGGGGGTCGTCTGGTCGACCGGCTTCTTCTTCGCCTTCATGATGTTGGGCAGCGACGCGTAGCGCGGCTCGTTCAGGCGCAGGTCGGTGGTGATCACCGCCGGCAGCTTCAGCTCGATCGTTTCCAGCCCGCCGTCGACCTCCCGCGTCACCGACACGGTGCCCGAGCCGGGCGACACCTTCGAGGCGAAGGTGCCCTGCGGCCATCCCAGCAGCGCCGCCAGCATCTGGCCAGTCTGGTTGCAGTCGTCGTCGATCGCCTGCTTGCCCATGATGACGAGCTGCGGCTCTTCCTTGCCCACGATCGCCTTCAGCGCCTTGGCGACCGCCAGCGGCTGCAGCTCGGCATCGGTCAGGACGTGGATCGCCCGGTCGGCGCCCATCGCGAGCGCCGTGCGCAGCGTCTCCTGGCAGGCCTGGGCGCCCAGGCTGACGGCCACGACCTCGGTGGCCGTCCCCGCTTCCTTCAGGCGGACCGCCTCCTCGACGGCGATCTCGTCGAAGGGGTTCATGGACATCTTGACGTTGGCCGTCTCGACTCCCGTGCCGTCCGCCTTGACGCGGATCTTCACGTTGTAGTCGACAACCCGCTTGACCGGGACGAGGACTTTCATTGCTTATCCTTGGCTGGCATCGACGATGGAACGCACGACAGGCGCCCGATGGCAGTCCGCGGCCGTCCTCCGATTGCAAATCCCGTCCGGCCGCCGCGAATCGTGGCGAACCATAGGATTGGGCGGAGAGCCTTGTCAATCCGGCCGAAAGCCGGATTTCCGCCGCTCAACGGTTGGCGCCGGGAACCCATAGCACGTCCTGGGTACCACCACCGTTCAGGTGGCGGGCCATCACGAAGAGATGGTCGGAGAGGCGGTTGACGTAGCGCAGCGCCGGGCCGCCGACGGGCTCGTCCATGGCGAGTTCGGTCATCAGCCGCTCCGCCCGGCGGACGATGGTCCGCGCGAGGTGGAGATGGGCCGCGGCCGGCGTGCCGCCGGGCAGCACGAACGAGCGCAGCGGCTGGAGCTGCGCGTTCATGGCGTCGATCTCGCGCTCCAGCCGCTCGACCTGGCCGTCGACGACGCGCAGCGGCGGATGGGGCGGATCTTCGCGCTCGGGCGTGCAGAGGTCCGCGCCCAGGTCGAACAGGTCGTTCTGGATGCGGGCGAGCATGGCGTCGGCGTCGGACGTCGCCGCCGTGTGCAGCCGCGCGAGGCCGAGCACGGCGTTCGCCTCGTCGACGGTCCCGTAGGCCGCGACGCGCAGGTCGTGCTTGGCGACCCGGCGCCCGTCGCCGAGCGACGTCTCCCCCTTGTCGCCCCCGCGGGTGTAGATGCGGGTCAGCCGGACCATGGCCTCAGCCCCCCGAGGACAGCAGCGCCAGGACGAAGAACAGCAGCGCCACTCCCTGGAGGATGACGCGCCAGCGCATCAGCCGGTTGCCGTTGCGGGCGCCGGACTCGCCGCCACGGGCCATCGTGACGATCCCGGCGAACAGCGACGCTACGACGGCCAGCATGGCGACGAGCATCAGGACGAAAAAGATCTGGCTCATCCCGTTCATATAGCGTGCCGGTGCCGCCGGGCACAGGTCTCAGTTCCGCGTCAACAGGCCGCGGGCGACGACATGGGCCTGGATCTCGGCGGCACCTTCGAAGATGGACAGGATGCGGGCGTCGCACAGGACGCGGCTGACCGGGTATTCCAGCGCGTAGCCGTTGCCGCCGTGGATCTGCACGGCGGCGTCGGCGCCCGCCCAGGCGACGCGCGCGGCCAGCAGCTTCGCCATGCCGGCCTCGACGTCGCAGCGGCGGCCGGAATCCTTGGCCCGCGCGGCGTGCCAGGCGAGCTGGCGCGCGACCATGGTCTCCGCCGCCATCCAGCCGAGCTTGGCGGCGACCCGCGGGAAGGCGATCAGCGGGCGGGAGAACTGCGAGCGGCCGCGCGCATAGTCGAGGCCGAGCGCCAGCGCGTGCCGGGCGACGCCGACGGCCCGCGCGGCGGTCTGGATGCGGGCACTCTCGAAGGTCTCCATCAGTTGGCGGAAGCCTCCGCCCTCAGCCGCGCCGAGCAGCCCGTCCGCCGGGACCTCGAAGCCGTCGAAGGCGATCTCGTATTCCTTCATCCCTCGATAGCCCAGCACCGGGATCTCGCTGCCGGTCATGCCCTTGGCCGGGAACGGGTCGGCGTCGTCGCCCCGCGGCTTCTCGGCCAGCAGCATCGAGAGCCCGCGATGGCCCGAGCCCGGCGGGCCGGTGCGCACCAGCAGGGTCATCAGGTCGGCCCGCGCGGCATGGGTCGCCCAGGTCTTGGCGCCGCCGACGCGGTAGACGGCGCCGTCCCGCACCGCCCGCGTCGTCAGGTTCGCGAGGTCGGAGCCGCTGCCGGGCTCGGTGAAGACGGCGGTCGGCAGCACCTCGCCCGAGGCGAGGCGGGGCAGCCAGCGCGCCTTCTGCTCCGGCGTGCCGGCGAGGCGGATCAGCTCGGCCGCGATCTCGGTCCGGGTGCCCAGCGACCCGACCGCCAGCGAGGCCGCGCACAGCTCCTCCGAGACGACGCACATCGCCGTCTTGCCGAGCCCGAGCCCGCCATGCTCCTCGGGCACGGTGAGGGCGAAGACGCCGAGTTCCGCCATCCCCGCGATCACCTCGGCCGGGATCAGCGCGTCCTCGCGGTGCCAGGCCTGGGCGTAGGGGGCGACCTTCTCGGCCGCGAACCGCGCGACCTGGTCGCGGATCGGGCCGAGCACCTCGTCCTCGCCGCTGCCGATGCCGTCGTCGCCGAAGCTGCCCGGGGCGAGCAGTTCCGCGGCCGCCGTCCGCGCCGCCGCGGTGGCGCCGAGGGTCGCCAGCCGCTCTACCGGCGGGGTCCGGAACCGCGCCAGCGCGGCCGCGTCCAGTCCCAGGTCGGCAGGCCGGACGATCTCGACCTGGCTGACCGGGATGCCGCCTGCGAGCTGGGCCAGGTATTCCCCGAAGGCGAGCTGGAGCAGCAGCGCCTCCAGCGGGCCGAGCCGGCCTGCCGCCTCCAGCCGATCGGCCCAGCCGAGCATCTGCCGCAGCCCCTCGACGGTGGTCGCCATCCAGGCGAAGCCATGGACGGCCACCTGGTGCCGGTCGAGCTCGGCCGGGTCCACCCGGCCAGCACTCGCGCCTACCGTTCCCGCGACGGCGCGCCGCGCCTCGTCGAGCAGCCCCTCGGCACGCGCCAGCGCGTCGCGGCAGGTCGGCAGCAGGTCGGGAAGCGGGGCGGCGGTGGCCATGTCGGAACTCCGTCGGCGGATGGCGCGGTCGAGGCTGCCGGAGCCCGCCGACCCGCGTCAACCACGTCTGCAACCATGTCCGTAACCGTATCTGCCGGCCGGCTGGCCTCCCGCGGCGATTCGGGCGAAGATCCCGGCAGGATGACCTCGCCCGATGCCACCGCCCTTTCCGGGCGCAACCATGCCCTCCAGCGCGCCGAGGGGCGGAGCTGGCGTACGCTGGCGGTCCGGCCCGGCCGGGAGGAGGGGATGCGGCTGTTCTCGGCTGCCGTCGAGGCCGAGCCGCGGCGCGTGCTGCGCCTGATCGAGGTTGACTTCAAGGACGGGTCCGACGGCAGGGAGTTCGACTGGCGCCTGATCGATCTGCACGACCCCCGTCGCCGCGGACTGGTTCCGGACCTGTCCCCCGCCGCTCCGGCGCCGGCCCGGAAGGTGCCGCCGTCCCGCGGGCGGGCGCGGGTGCCGGTACGCCTCTATGCCGGCGTGGTGGTGCTCGGCGCCGTCCTCGCCGCGGCGATCTGGTTCGTTACGCATGGGGTGTGAGACCCGGCGCCCGGTCAGGGCGCCGGCGGCGCCGGGGAGATCCCGTCGGGAGCCGCGAGGAAGCCTTCCATCGCGAGCGCCACGCCGCCCATCTGCACGACGTCGGCGCCGAGCGGCGAGACCTGGATGCGCATGCCGCGCCGGACCGGGTCGAGGGCATGCTCGGTCAGCGCGCGCTCGACCGCCGGGACGATGAAGTCGGCGACGAGCGCCAGGTTGCCGCCGAGGACCACCATTTCCGGGTTGATGAGGTTGCAGACATGCGCGAGCGCGGTGCCGAGCCGCTCGCCGACGCGTTCCAGGATCGCCAGCAGCGCCGGGTCCCCGGCCCGCGCCGCCTCGGCCACTTCCCACAAATCGGCCGGCGACCGGCCGGCGCGGAGCGCATCGGAGAGGATCGCAGCCTCCGACACGTAGGTCTCCAGGCATCCGCGCTTGCCGCAGCCGCAGGGCCGCCCGTCGGGCACCACCATGAGATGGCCGATCTCGCCGGCGAAGCCGCTGGCCCCCCGGTACGGCTTGCCGCCGAGGAACAGCCCGCCCCCGAGGCCGGAATCGCCGGTCACGTAGACGAAGTCGTCGACGGTGCGGCAGACGCCGAACAGCCGTTCCGCGATCGCCGCCGCTTTGGTGTCGTTGTCGATCCAGACCGGCGCCGCCACCACCTCCTGTATCAGCGGCCGGATCGGGGTGTCGCGCCAGCCCAGGTTCGGCGCCAGCACCAGCCGGCCGGTGCGGTCCATCAGCGCGGGCACGCCGACGCCGACCGCGCGCAGCCGCAGCCCGGCACTCCTGCAGACCGTCGCGATACCCTCGCCGAGCCGGCCGACCGCCGCCGCGACGTCCTTCGTGCCGGCGACATGGAGATGCTCGATCACCCGGCCGCCCAGCGTCGCAGCCACGATCCGGATCGTTCCCGGCTCGAGCCTGGCTCCGACCAGCATTCCCGCCGACGGCGGGATCGCGAGCGCCGTCTCCGGCCGGCCCACCCGGCGGTTCGCCGCGACCCCGCCGCGCTCGACGATGCCCTGCTCGGCGAGCTGGGCGACCACGGCCGAGATGGTCGCCTTGTCCAGGCCCGTGTACCGCGCGAGGTCGCGTTGTGAGCACCCCGGATGCTCCCGCAACGCGTGGAAGACACGCGCTACGTTGAAGCGCCGGATGGCGGTGGAGTTGACCCTCGGCGACATCGCCTCCTCGGCCCGGAGATTCGAACGTTGACGATCGTCCCGGACGCAGGTTACCGTCACATTAGTTCGAGGGTCTATTTAATTAGCGGTCCCACCACCAAAGAAGGACCGTGCACAGATCGGGCCGCGATCCGATCTGGAGACGACAAATCAGGCGCGGCTTTGCGTTCGCACCGGCGGAAAGCTGCATCAAGGCCTGCATTGGGGAGTGACAGCACGATGGCCGATCCGCTTCTGTCGGCGGAGGGCATTTCCCGTCGGTTCGGGCCCGTCCAGGTCCTGTTCGGCGTCGACTTCGACGTCCGTGCCGGAGAGGTGCACGCGCTGATCGGCGAGAACGGGGCCGGCAAGTCGACCCTGATGAAGATCCTCGCCGGCTATCTGGAGGCGACGGAGGGGACGCTGCGCTTCGCGGGCAGGCCCTACGGCGCCGGCGGGGCCGAGGATCTCGGCATCGTCCTGATCCACCAGGAATTCAACCTCGCCGAACACCTGACGGTGGAGGAGAACGTCTTCCTCGGCCGCGAGCTGCGCCGGGGCTTCCTGCTCGACCGCCGCGCGATGCGCGAGCGGGCGCACCAAGTGCTGGGAGAGCTGGAATGTCCGGTCGACCCGGCGGCCCGGGTGCGCGACCTCTCCGTCTCCGAGCGCCAGATGGTCGAGATCGCCAAGGCCGCGTCGCGCGACCTCCGCGTGCTGATCATGGACGAGCCGACGGCCGTGCTGACGAAGTCGGAATCGGCGGTCCTGTTCCGCCTGATCCGCCGCCTCAAGGACCAGGGCGTCGCGGTCGTCTACATCTCCCACAAGCTCGACGAGGTGAAGGAGATCTCGGATCGCGTCACGGTGCTGCGCGACGGCCACCTGATCGCGACGCAATCCACCGGCGATCTCGACCAGGACGCCATGGCCCAGCTGATGGTCGGCCGGGCGATCAGCGACATGTACCCGCCGAAGGATCCGCCGCCTGCCGATGCGCCGGTCGTGCTGTCGGTCGAGGGCGTCACGGTCCCGGGCTGGGTGCGCGACGCCTCATTCGATCTCCGGCGCGGCGAGATCCTGGGCTTCGCGGGTCTGGTCGGCGCCGGCCGGACCGAGCTGATGGAAGGCATCCTCGGCTTGCGGCGACGCACCGCCGGAACGATCAGCCGCGACGGCGCCCGGGTCCGCATCCGCAACGTCGGCGACGCGACCGCCGCCGGCATTGCCTACTTGACCGAGGACCGGAAGGGCAAGGGACTGCTTCTCGGCAAGCCGCTGCGCGAGAACCTGACGCTTCTGGCGCTCGGCCGCTTCGGGCGCGTGCTGATCGACGAGCGCGCGGAGGAGGCGGCGCTGGAGCGTGCGGTGCGCGACTTCGACATCAGGGTGCGCGACCCGGGCGTGCCCGCCGGAGCACTCAGCGGCGGCAACCAGCAGAAGCTGCTGCTCGCCAAGACGATGCAGGTCGAGCCCTCGATCGTCATCATCGACGAGCCGACGCGCGGCATCGACGTCGGCACCAAGCGGCAGATCTACCTTTTCCTGCACGACCTCGCCCGGCGCGGCATCGCGGTCGTCGTGATCTCCTCGGAGATGGCCGAGATCATCGGGCTGGCGCACCGGGTCGTAGTGATGCGCTCGGGCACCATCACCGGGATCCTCGAAGGCGCCGCCATCGAGGAAAACGAAATCGTCCGGCATGCCACCGGGCTCAAGGGGACAGACCGGAATGCAGTCGTCAGCGCCTGACACCGCCCGCAGGCCGTCCGCCGGCTTGGACCTGAAGGTCTACGGGCCTTTCCTGGCCCTGGCCGCGCTGATCCTGCTGGGCGTGCTGGTGAACCCCGTGTTCCTGAGCCCGGGCAACATCATAAACGTCCTGACCCGTACCGCCTTCATCGGCATCATCGCGGTCGGCATGACCTTCGTCATCACGACCGGCAACATCGACCTGTCGGTGGGTTCGATGGCCGCCTTCGCGGCCGGCGTCGCCATCGTGGCGATGAACGCCCTGGCCGGCCCGCTCGGCAGCGGCTGGGCCGTGGTCCTCGCCGGCGTCGCGGTGGCCCTCGCGTTCAGCCTGGCCGCCGGTTTCCTCAACGGCATCCTCGTCACCAAGGGCCGGATCGAGGCCTTCATCGTGACGCTCGGCACGATGGGGATCTTCCGCTCGCTCGTCACCTACCTGGCCGACGGCGGGACGCTGACCCTCGATTCCACGATCCGCGCCACCTACCGGCCGGTCTATTACGGCGGCTTGTTCGGGATATCGTACCCGATCCTGCTCTTCTTCGCGGTAGCGGCCGTCGGCGCGCTGATCATGTATCGCACGCCCTTCGGCCGCTACTGCGCCGCCATCGGCTCCAACGAGGACGTCGCGCGCTACTCCGCGATCAAGGTCGACCGCGTGAAGCTGCTCGCCTTCGTCTTCCAGGGGCTGTGCGTGGCGCTCGCGGTCATCGTCTACGTGCCGCGGCTGGGCTCGGCTTCGGCGACGACGGGCCTGCTCTGGGAACTCGAGGCGATCGCCGCCGTCATCATCGGCGGCACCATGCTGAAGGGGGGCCACGGCCGCGTCTGGGGCACGGTCGCGGGCGCCGTCATACTGACCCTGATCGACAACATCCTCAACCTGACGGGGGCGATCAGCGTCTACCTCAACGGCGCCATCCAGGGCGTCATCATCATCGTCGCGGTGCTGCTCCAGAGGAGCGGCGCGTCGCGGCGCTGAGTACGAGGGCGGCATGCCGCCCCCGCAACGATCACTATCAATGGGAGGAACAGGGACATGAAGCGCAGACTGGGTGTGATTTCGGCCGCCATGGCCGGCCTGCTGCTCGCTCCGGCGGTCGGAGTGGCGCAGGAAACCGTGAAGATGGGCGTGTCGATCCCGGCGGCGACCCATGGCTGGACGGGCGGGCTGAACTGGCACGCCCAACAGGCGGAGAAGGAACTGGAGGAGCGGTACCCCACGCTCGACGTCGTGCTCGTCTCGGCATCCGACGCGGCCCGCCAGGCCAATGACCTGGAGGATCTCGTCTCGATCCACAACATCGACGCGCTGGTGATCCTGCCGTTCGAATCGGCGCCGCTGACCGATCCGGTCCGCCAGGTGAAGGACCAGGGCAAGTTCGTGACCGTCGTCGACCGTGGCCTGACCGACCCAGGCATCCAGGACCTCTACGTCGCAGGCAACAACCCCGAGATGGGGCAGGTCTCGGCCCGCTACATCGAGGAGAAGCTGGGCGGCGAGGGCAAGATCGTCGTCCTGCGCGGCATCCCGACCGTGATCGACAACCAGCGCGTCGACGCCTTCATGAAGGAGATCGAGGACAGCAACATCGAAGTGCTGGGGATGGAATACGCCAACTGGAACCGCGATGACGGCTTCCGGGTGATGCAGGACTTCCTGGCCCGGTTCCCCGAGATCGACGCCGTCTGGGCGCAGGACGACGACATCGCGCTCGGCGTCATCGAGGCGGTCCAGCAGGCCGGCCGCGAGGACGAGATGTTCATCCTCGGCGGTGCGGGCATGAAGGACATCATCCGGCGCGTGATGGACGACGACAAGCTGGTGCCCGCGGACGTGCTGTACCCGCCGGCGATGATCGCGGAGGCGATGGAGATCACGGCCCGGCATCTCGTCGAGGGCGAGCCGATCGAGAAGGAATACATCCTCGAGGCGACGCTCGTCACACCCGAGAACGCCGAGCAGTACTACTACCCGGACTCGCCGTTCTGATCCCGCGCGGCGGGCGGGCACCGGCCCGCCCGCCGCCACGGCGACACGAGCAAGGGAGGCCGATGGCCATGAAGACGATCAAGGGACCCGCGATCTTCCTCGCCCAGTTCGCGGGCGACGAGCCGCCGTTCGACAGCCTGGGCGCGATCGCGCGCTGGGCGGCCGGTCACGGGTACGAGGGCGTGCAGATCCCCTCGTGGGATGCGCGCCTCTTCGACCTGGCCAAGGCGGCCGAGAGCAAGGACTACTGCGACGAGGTCAAGGGCACGCTGGCCGAGGCCGGCGTCGAGCTGACCGAGCTGTCGACCCATCTCCAGGGCCAGCTCGTCGCGGTCCATCCCGCCTATGACGAAGCGTTCGAAGGCTTCGCCGCCCCCGAGGTCCGCGGCAATCCCAAGGCCCGGCAGGAATGGGCCGTCGATCAGCTCATGAAGGCCGCGCGCGCGTCCGCCAATCTCGGGCTCGGTGCCCACGTCACCTTCTCCGGCGCGCTCGCCTGGCCCTACGTCTATCCGTGGCCGCAGCGCCCGGCCGGGCTGATCGAGACCGCCTTCGACGAGCTGGCGCGGCGCTGGCGGCCGATCCTCGACGCGTTCGACGAGGCCGGCGTCGACCTCTGCTACGAGATCCATCCCGGCGAGGATCTGTTCGACGGCGCCACCTTCGAGATGTTCCTGGAGCGCGTCGGCAACCATCCCCGCTGCAACATCCTGTACGACCCGAGCCACTTCGTCCTGCAGCAGCTCGATTACCTCGGCTTCATCGACGTCTACCACCAGCGCATCCGGATGTTCCACGTCAAGGACGCGGAGTTCAACCCGTCGCCCCGCCAGGGCGTCTACTCGGGCTACCAGCCCTGGATCGACCGCGCGGGCCGCTTCCGCTCGCTCGGCGACGGCCAGATCGATTTCGGCGGCATCTTCTCCAAGCTGACCCAGTACGGGTTCGAAGGCTGGGCCGTGCTCGAATGGGAGTGCTGCATCAAGCATCCCGAGCAGGGCGCCGCCGAGGGGGCGGACTTCATCCGCAGCCACATCATCCGCGTCACCGAGAAGGCGTTCGACGACTTCGCGGGCAGCGGCACGGACCAGGCGGCCAACCGCCGCATGCTCGGCATCGGCTGACGCGCCCGGGGGAGGGATCATGACCATCGAAGGCAAGCAGACCGGGACGGCGCGGCGGCGGCTGCGCCTCGGCATGGTCGGTGGCGGCCGCGGCGCCTTCATCGGCGCCGTCCACCGCATGGCGGCCCGGCTCGACGACCGCTACGAACTGGTGGCCGGCGCCCTGTCCTCCGATCCGGCGCGGGCGAAGGAGAGCGGGGCCGACCTGTTCCTGGCCCCCGACCGCTGCTACGCGTCGTGGCAGGAGATGGCGCGTGCCGAGGCGGCGCGGGACGACGGGATCGACGTCGTGGCGATCGTGACGCCGAACCACATGCATCACGGGCCGGCCAAGGCCTTCCTGGAAGCCGGCATCGACGTCATCTGCGACAAGCCCCTGACGACGGCGGTCGAGGACGCCGAGGACCTGGCGGTCACCGTCGGGCGCACGGGCCGGGCGTTCGTGCTGACCCACAACTACACCGGCTATCCCATGGTCCGGCAGGCGCGCGCCATGATCGCGGCCGGCGCGGTCGGCCGCATCCGGGTGGTCCAGGTCGAGTACCCGCAGGACTGGCTGACGACGCGGATCGAGGAGGACGGGCAGAAGCAGGCCGCCTGGCGGACCGACCCGTCGCGCAGCGGCGTGGCGGGCTGCGTCGGCGACATCGGCACGCACGCCTTCAACCTCGCGGAGTTCGTCACCGGGCTGCGCTGCGAGGCGCTGGCGGCCGACCTCACCAGCTTCGTCGAGGGCCGCGCGCTCGACGACAACGCCCACATGATGCTGCGCTTCGCCGGCGGCGCGCGGGGCATGCTGTGGGCGAGCCAGGTGGCGCCCGGCTGCGAGAACGGCCTCAAGCTCCGGGTCTACGGCGAGAAGGGCGGGCTCGAATGGCGGCAGGAGCATCCCAACCAGCTCCGTCACGCGCCCTTCGGGGAGCCGCCGCGCGAGATCGCCCGCGGCAGCCACGGCGCCGGGCCGGAGGCGGCCCATGCGACGCGCATCCCCTCGGGCCATCCCGAGGGCTATCTGGAGGCGTTCGCGCAGATCTACCGCGACGCCGCCGACCTGATCGAGGCGCGCTCGGCAGGGCGCAAGCCCGACGCGGCGGCGGCGCTGCTGCCGACCGTGCAGGACGGGGTCCGCGGCGTGCGCTTCATCCACGCGGCGGTCTCGTCCGCGCGGCAGGGCGCGACCTGGATAGATTTCTGAAGGAACGGGAGGTTCCGGCATGACGGACGAGATCTTCGGCGGCATCGGGCGGGTCCGGTACGAGGGGCCGGATTCCGGCAATCCGCTGGCGTACCGCTGGTACGACGCGGACCGCCCGGTCCTGGGCCGGCGCATGGCCGACCATCTCCGCATCGCGGTATGCTACTGGCACAGCTTCTCCTGGCCGGGCACCGACCCGTTTGGTGCCGCCACCATCGACTGGCCCTGGCTGCGGCCGACGGACCCGGTGGCTGCGGCCGAGGCGAAGCTCGTGGCGGCGTTCGAGTTCTTCGAGAAGCTCGGCACGCCCTTCTTCACCTTCCACGACCGCGACCTCTCGCCCGAGATGGGCAGCCTGCGCGAGACCGCGGCGGTGTTCGACCGCCTGCTGGAGCGTACGCAGGGCGCCATGGAGCGTACGGGCGTGCGGCTGCTGTGGGGCACGGCGAACCTGTTCTCCCATCCCCGCTACATGGCGGGGGCGGCGACCAACCCCGACCCGGAGGTGTTCGCCCACGCGGCCGCCCAGGTGCGCCACGCGCTGGAGGCCACCCACCGGCTGGGCGGCGAGAACTACGTGCTGTGGGGCGGGCGCGAGGGGTACGACACGCTGCTCAACACCGATCTGCGGCGCGAGCTCGACCAGCTCGGCCGGTTCCTGTCCATGGTGGTCGAGCACAAGCACAAGATCGGCTTCCAAGGCACGATCCTGATCGAACCGAAGCCGATGGAGCCGACCAAGCACCAGTACGACCGCGACGTCGCGACCGTGCACGGCTTCCTGCGGCGCTACGGGCTGGAGCGCGAGGTCAAGGCCAACATCGAGGTCAACCACGCCACGCTCGCCGGGCACAGCTTCGAGCACGAAGTCGCGACCGCCTTGGCGCTCGGCCTGTTCGGCTCGGTCGACGCCAACCGCGGCGACCCGCAGAACGGCTGGGACACTGACCAGTTCCCCAACGACGCGGGCGAGCTGGCGCTGGCGCTGCGCCACATGCTGGAGGCCGGCGGCCTGACGACGGGCGGGTTCAACTTCGATGCCAAGCTGCGCCGCCAGAGCATCGAGCCCGTCGACCTGTTCCACGCCCATGTCGGCGGCATCGACACGCTGGCGCGCGCGCTGCTGATCGCCGCGCGCATGGTCGAGGACGGCGAGCTGGCCCGCCGGCGCGACGAGCGGTACGCCGCCTGGGACGGCGCGCTCGGCCGGGACATCGCGGAAGGCCGGCTCGACCTGGCCGCGCTCGCCGACCTGGCGGTCGAGCGCGGCCTCGACCCGAAGCCGCGCTCGGGCCGGCAGGAGGCGCTGGAGAACCTGGTCAACCGCTACGTCTGAGCCTCGGAGGACGGCCCGTGTTCCTCGGCATCGATCTCGGCACCTCGGCGGTCAAGGCCGTCCTCGTCGGCGCTGACCAGCGCGTCGTCGCCCAAGCTTCCTCGCCGCTCGAGGTGCGCCGCCCGCACCCGCTGTGGTCGGAGCAGGACCCGGAGGACTGGTGGCGGGCGGCCTCGGCCGCCGTCGGCACGTTGCGCGACGGCCATGCCGGGGCGATGCGGGCCGTTCGGGGCATCGGCCTTTCCGGCCAGATGCACGGGGCGACGCTGCTCGACCGGGCCGGACGGGTGCTGCGTCCCGCGATCCTGTGGAACGACGGGCGCAGCGGCGAGGACTGCGCGGAGCTGGAGCGGCGCGTTCCCGCCCTGGCCGAGGTGACCGGCAACCGGGCGATGCCCGGCTTCACCGCGCCCAAGCTGCTGTGGGTCGCCCGCAACGAACCCGAGGTGTTCGCCTCGGTCGCCACCGTCCTGCTCCCCAAGGACTACCTGCGCCTGCGCATGACCGGGGTGCACGCGACCGACCTGTCGGACGCGTCGGGCACGCTGTGGGTCGACGTGGCGCGCCGGGCCTGGTCGGCGGAGATGCTGGAGGCGACGGGACTGTCGGAAGCGGCGATGCCGTCGCTGCACGAGGGCACCGAGGCGACGGGAATGCTGCTGCCCGAGGTCGCGTCGTCCTGGGGGCTCGCGGACGGGGTCGTCGTCGCGGCCGGTGCCGGCGACAATGCCGCCGGCGCTGCCGGCGTCGGCACGGTCAAGGCCGGTTCCGCCTTCCTGTCGCTCGGCACCTCCGGGGTCCTGTTCGCGAGCAACGAGCGCTTCTCGCCCAACCCCGGCCGCGGGGTGCACGCCTTCTGCCACTGCCTGCCGGGACGCTGGCACCAGATGTCGGTGATCCTCAGCGCCGCGAGCTGCCTGTCGTTCGTGGCGCGGCTGACCGGCGCGGCCAGCGAGGGCGCGCTGCTGGACGAGGCGGCGGCGTCGCATGACGACATCGGGTCGCTGGTGTTCCTGCCCTATCTTTCCGGCGAGCGCACGCCGCACAACGATCCGCACGCCAAGGGCGTGTTCTTCGGCATGACGCACGGTACCGGGCGGGCGGAACTTGCCCGCGCCGTGCTCGAAGGCGTCGCCTTCGCCTTCGCCGATGGCCAGGAGGCGCTGGAGCAGGCCGGCACCCGGCTCGGCACGCTCCAGGTGATCGGCGGTGGCGCTCGCAGCGCGCTGTGGGGCCGCATCCTCGCGGGCGTTCTCGGCCGGCCGCTGGCCTATCCGGTCGGCGCGGATGTCGGGCCGGCGTTCGGGGCCGCGCGTCTCGGCCGGATCGCCGCGACCGGCGAGGCGGCGGAGGACGTGTGCGTGCCGCTGCCGGTCGAGCGCATGGTCGAGCCGGAACCAGGGATCGCGGAGGCGGCCGCACCGCGGCTGCGGCTGTTCCGGGAGCTCTACCCGGCGCTTCGGGAGGCGTTCGCCCGGGCCGACGCGCGGTAGGCAAGGTCTCCGGCACTCCGTCAGACGTGCTCGATGACCATCACGGCGGTCGTGGCGGGTTCGAGGGCCTCGAAGACGTGCCGGCCGTCGGCCGGATAGGTGGCGTAGTCGCCCGTGCCGAGTTCAACCGGCTCCTCCGTCGGACCCAGCCGAGCCCTGCCGCTGCACAGGACGACGTGTTCCCGCGTTCCCGGCGGATGCGGCTTCGAGACGTGCGGAACGCCGGGCTCGACATGGATCGCGTATATGTCCCGCCGGGCGCCGGGGGGACAGGAGGCGAGAAGCCGGGCCGTATAGTCGGCATGATCGGAACGGGTGGCCGGCCCCTGGCCCGCGCGGACGACCTTGACCGGCGGCGGCGGGGGCTCGATCAGGCGGCTGACGGGCACGCCGAGGGCGACGGCGAGTGCCCACAGCGTCTCGATGCTCGGATTGCCGATTCCCGCCTCGAGTTGGGAGAGCGTCGATTTGGCGATCCCCGCCCGGCGGGCCAGCGCGCTCGCCGAGACGTTGGCCCGCTCCCGCTCCCTTCGAATCGACGTCGCCATGGAGGCGATCATCGCGTCCTTTCCGGAGGTGGCATTCTCTTGCGACTGCGCGATCGTGTTCGCCATAAACTCCTGCCTGTTCGAATTGACGAACGATGGGGTAGCGTTCATTATAGCGAACATGAGTGCGATTCATAAGACGATGGACACCGCCGTCGGCCGCGACGTGGCCTTGGTCTGCGCGGCCAACGCGATCGTCGGCGCATCTTTCGGGGCGATCAGCGTTTCCGGCGGCCTGCCTCTCTGGGTGCCCGTCGTCATGTCGCTGGCCGTCTTCGCCGGGGGTGCCCAGTTCGCGGCGGTGGGCATCGTCCTCGCCGGGGGCGGTCCGGCCGCGGGTGTGCTGGCGGGATTGGTTCTGAACCTTCGCCTGCTGGCCTACGGGTTCGCGGTCCGGGACCTGGTCCAGGGGGCTTGGTGGAAGCGCCTGCTGGGCGCCCATCTCACGATGGACGAGGCCGTGGCCTTCGCCCTGCGTCAGACGGATCCCGTGCGCAGGCGCGCGGCGTTCTGGCTGTGCGGCATCGCCCTGTTCGTGTCCTGGAACGTCGCCGTGGCGCTCGGCGGGTGGGCCGGGGAGGCGATCGGCGACCCTGGCGCCCTGGGCCTGGATGCGGCGTTCCCGGCCGTGCTGCTGGCGCTCGTCCTGCCTGCGCTTCGGGATCGGCGCACGCG
>NZ_DASYHS010000007.1:0-5220 GCF_035998295.1 Arenibaculum sp.
CGTCGCCTGCGGCGAATGCGTGCAGGCCTGCCCGACCGGCGCACTGATGCCGGCGAGCCTGGTGGACGCGGCGGGCGCGATGGCCGCGCCCCCGGAGCGCGAGGTCGACAGCGTCTGCCCCTATTGCGGCGTCGGCTGCCAGGTCACGTTCCGCGTGCGCGAGGACCGCATCGTCGCGGTCGACGGGCGCCCCGGGCCGGCCAACCGGAACCGGCTGTGCGTCAAGGGGCGGTTCGGTTTCGACTACGTCCACAACCGCCAGCGGCTGACCACGCCGCTCGTCCGCCTGCCGGGCGCGCCGAAGGGGCTAGACGTCGATCCGGCGAACCCGTTCACCCATTTCCGGCCGGCGAGCTGGGACGAGGCGCTGGACCTCGCGGCGGGCGGCCTCGCCGCGATCCGCGACGCCCATGGCGGCGGGGCGCTGGCGGGCTTCGGATCGGCCAAGGGCTCGAACGAGGAGGCCTACCTGTTCCAGAAGCTGGTGCGCACCGGCTTCGCGACCAACAACGTCGACCACTGCACCCGGCTGTGCCACGCCTCCTCGGTCGCGGCGCTGATGGAGGGCATCGGCTCGGCCGCGGTCACGGCACCCTTCACCGCGGTCGAGCAGGCCGAGGTGATCGTCGTGATCGGCGCCAACCCGACCGAGAACCACCCGGTCGCGGCCACCTTCTTCAAGCAGGCCGTTCGCCGCGGCGCCAAGCTGGTCGTGATGGACCCGCGCGGCCAGGCCCTGAAGCGCCACGCCACCCACATGCTCCAGTTCCGCCCCGGGCGGGACGTCGCGATGCTGAACGCGCTGCTCAACGTGATCGTGAGCGAGGGGCTGTACGACCGCGCCTATGTCGAGGCGCACACGCTCGACTTCGAGCGCCTCGCCGAGCACGTCGGGAGCTTCACGCCGGAAGCGATGGCCCCGGTCTGCGGGATCGACGCGGACACGCTGCGCACGGTCGCGCGCCTCTACGCGACGTCGCGCGCCTCCATCGTCTTCTGGGGCATGGGCGTGTCCCAGCACGTCCACGGCACCGACAACGCGCGCTGCCTGATGGCGCTGGCGCTGATCACGGGGCAGGTCGGGCGGCCGGGGACCGGGCTGCACCCGCTGCGCGGCCAGAACAACGTCCAGGGCGCGTCCGACGCCGGGCTGATCCCGATGGTCTTCCCGGACTACCGCTCGGTCGAGGACGCCTCGGTGCGCGCCTTCTTCGAGGAGTTCTGGGGAGCGGCGCTGGCGCCCGAGCGCGGGCTCACGGTCGTCGAGATCGTCAACGCGGCCCATGAGGGGCGCATCCGCGGCCTCTACGTGATGGGCGAGAACCCCGCGATGTCGGACCCGGACGTGACCCATGCCCGCGAGGCGCTCGCCCGGCTCGACCATCTGGTGGTGCAGGACATCTTCCTGACCGAGACGGCCTGCTTCGCCGACGTCGTCCTGCCGGCCTCGGCCTGGCCGGAGAAGGACGGGACGGTGACCAACACCAACCGCCAGGTCCAGCTCGGCCGCAAGGCGCTGCCGCTGCCCGGCGAGGCGCGGGAAGACTGGTGGATCATCCGGGAGATGGCGCGCCGGCTCGGCCTGGACTGGTCCTACGCGCATCCCCGCGAGGTGTTCGCGGAGATGGCGCTGGCGATGCCCTCGTTCCACGGCATCACCTGGGAGCGCCTGGAGCGCGAGGACGCCGTGACCTATCCCTGCGACGGCGAGGACGTGCCCGGGCACGACATCGTGTTCGGCGACGGTTTCCCGACGCCGACCGGGCGTGCCCGCCTCGTCCCGGCCGGCCTCGTCCCGCCGGCCGAGGAGCCGGACGCCGAGTACCCTATGGTGCTGACCACGGGGCGCCAGCTCGAGCACTGGCATACCGGCTCGATGACGCGGCGGGCCAGCGTGCTGGACGCGATCGAGCCGGAGGCGGTCGCCTGCGTGGCGCCCGAGGAGCTGGACCGGATCGGCGTCACCGCGGGCGGGCGCGTGCGCATAGCGACGCGGCGCGGGACGATCGAGCTGGCCGCGCGCGCCGACCCGGCCGTGGCGGTCGGGATGGTGTTCGTCCCGTTCTGCTACGCCGAGGCGGCCGCCAACGTGCTGACCAACCCGGTGCTCGACCCGTTCGGCAAGATCCCGGAGTTCAAGTTCTGCGCGGCCAGGATCGAGCCGGCCTGAGAAGCGCGGCAGGGATCGGCGCCGCACCGGCGCCGATCCCGTCCAGAGTGTGAAACCCGGGAACGGCGGAGGCGTCCTCCGGTTGGCAGCCGGGAACCCGAGAAAGGCCCGACGCATGTTCTTCCTGCCGCTCTACGACGACAATCCGACCCGTCGGCGGCCGGTGGTCACCTGGATGCTGATCGCGGCCTGCGTCCTGGTCTTCATGTGGCAGGTATCCCTGCCCCCGCTGCAGGGCCGGGCGGTCGTCTTCTCGTTCGGAGTGATCCCCGCGGTCCTGTTCGGCAATGCCGAACTGCCGCCGGAGCTGCGTGCCGTCCCCGGCTGGGCGAGCGTCTTCTCCTCCATGTTCATGCACGGGGGCTTCCTCCATCTCGGAGGGAACATGCTCTATCTCTGGATCTTCGGGAACAACGTCGAGGACAGCATGGGGCGCGGCCGCTTCCTGCTGTTCTACCTGCTCTGCGGCGCAGCGGCGGCGTTCGCGCAGGCGATCGCCGATCCCGCTTCCCGGGTGCCAATGATCGGGGCCAGCGGCGCGATCGGCGGCGTCCTCGGCGGCTACCTGATGCTGCATCCCCATGCGAACGTGCGCGTCCTGATGTGGATCATCATCATCGTGCGCATGATCAACGTGCCCGCCCTGGTCGTGCTCGGAGTGTGGTTCGCGGGCCAGGTGCTGAGTGGTGCGATGACGCCGGTCGAGGAAGGGCAGGGCGGCGTCGCCTTCTGGGCCCATGTCGGCGGCTTCGTGGCCGGCGCGGCCCTGGTGCCGTTCTTCAGGCGGCCGGGCGTGCCGCTGTTCGACCGCCCGCACAGCCGCCCCTTCGAGGTGGTGCCGCCGCCGCCCTTGCGCCGCGGCAGCGTGCCGCCCTCGGGTGGCCGTAACCGGCCGTAGGCTCCCGCCCACGGCCGGATACGCTTCGCGTCAGTTCTCGCCAGTACGCTTCGCGTCAGCCTTTGACCAGCGGGCAAGCGCTCTGGTCCAGCGGCAGGTAGGCCTCGTCGCCGGGGATGGTCTGGAGGATCTCGTAGTAGTCCCACGGCCCCGTGCTCTCGGACGGCTTCTTGACCCGGGCCAGATACATGTCGTGGACCATGCGGCCGTCGGCCCGCACGACGCCGTCCTTCGCGAACACGTCGTTGACCGGCATCTCGCGCATCTTCGCCGCGACGGCCGTCGCCTCGTCCGTGCCCGCGGCCTCGATCGCCTTCAGGTAATGAAGGATCGCCGAATACATCCCGGCCTGGACCATGTTGGGCATGCGCCCGTTCATGCGCTCCTGGTAGCGCTTCGACCAGGCGCGCGTCTCCTCGTCCATGTCCCAGTAGAAGCCGGTCGTCAGCACGAGGTCCTGCGCGACGTCGAGGCCGAGCGCGTGGATGTCGCTCAGCACCAGCAGCAGGCCCGCAAGCTGCTGGCCGCCCTGGGTCAGGCCGAACTCGGCCGCCTGCTTGATCGCGGTCGTGGTATCGGTCCCGGCGTTGGCGAGGCCGACGATCTGGGCGCCGGATCCCTGCGCCTGGAGCAGGAAGGAGGAGAAGTCGGCGGTGTTGAGCGGGTGGCGAACCGCGCCCATGACCTCGCCGCCGGCCTCCTTGACGACGGTGCTGACGTCGGCCTCGAGCGAGTGGCCGAAGGCGTAGTCCGCGGTCAGGAAGAACCAGGTCTTGCCGCCTTCCGCGACGACGGCCTTTCCGGTGCCGTTGGCGAGCGCGACCGTGTCGTAGGTCCAGTGGAAGCCGGTGGGCGAGCAGGCGTCGCCGGTCAGGCGGGAGGTCGCGGCGCCCGACACGATGTTCAGCTTGCCCTTCTCGCGTGCGATCTCCTGCACCGCGAGGGCGACCGAGGAGGTCGTCAGCTCGGTGACGGCATCGACGCCCTGGACGTCGAACCATTCGCGGGCGATGTTCGATCCGATGTCGGGCTTGTTCTGGTGGTCGGCCGAGACGACGTCGATCGGCTTGCCCAGCACGGTGCCGCCGAAATCCTCGACCGCCATCTGCGTGGCGACGACCGAGCCGATGCCGCCGAAGTCGGCGTAGAGGCCGGACTGGTCGTTGAGGACGCCGATGCGTACCCGGTCCCCGGAAACCTGCGCCTGCGCCGCGGTGGCGGACAGCGCCGCCACAGCGGCGCCCAACAGGACTCGCTTCATTGCTTCGTTCCTCCCTGGAGCGGCTTCGTCGCAGCGGTTCCGGAGCGACGTCGTCGCAGCGGTTCCGGAGCGACTTCGTCGCAGTGGTTTATGAGCGGAGGGTAGGCGATCGGTTCCAAGGTGACAATCACCCCGGCGCACTGTCCCGGCATCCTCTCCCGATGGAGTAACCACACCGATCGTGGCATACTGCCGGCCAGGTTCAGCAAGGACGACCACAGCATGAAGAAGGCCCTGATCGCCGGCGCCGGCGTCGCAGCACTCGCCGCGGCCGGCGCGGGCGGCTACTTCCATCTCCAGAAGCGGGCGGACGCCCTCCTGGGCGAGCATCTCGCCCGCATCAACGCGACGCTCCCGGCCGGCTACACGCTGACGCATGGCGGGGCGGAGGCCGATCCGTTCGGTGCCGGCGGCATTCTGCGCGACGTCGTGCTGGCCGGCGACGGCGAGGCGGTGACGATCAAGGAGATGCGGCTGGGCGGAGTCGGCGCGACGCAAGCCGCGCGCGTCGAACTGGACACCGTCCGGGCCACGGGCGGGACCATGGTCCTCACCTCCGACGTGGTCACGATCGAGGACCTCGACCTGTCCGCCGCCGCCGCGGCGATCGCGAAGGCCGGTGCGGAGGGAAGCGTCCCGATCGACCGGGTGCGCTTCGGCCGCATGACGGCGGCGAACCTCTTCACCAAGGACGAAGAGGGGGAAATAGGGGCCGGACGCGTCGTGCTCGCCGGCTATGGCCCGGGCGTGCCGAGCAGGGTCGAGGTCGAGGGCCTCTCCTTCCGCGACCCAACGCCGTCCGGCGACGATCCCGACGCGTTCACGGTGCAGGCGGCGGTGGTCGACGGCTACGACCTGGCGGCGGCGTTCGGCGCGCTGATGCGCGACGCC
>NZ_DASYHS010000256.1:0-8049 GCF_035998295.1 Arenibaculum sp.
CGCGTGACCTGGCGCGCCACTACACGCTGTCGCCGGAGGACCTCGCGTCGGTCGCGCGCCGACGCGGCGAGCACAGTCGGCTCGGCCACGCGCTGATGCTCCTCTACCTGCGCCACCCTGGGCGCCCGCTGCGGGCTGACGGCGAGTGGCTGGTCGAGAAGCATGGGACGAAGACGCGGCGCGGGTGGCGCAAGCTGCATCTCGCCACGGACGCCGACACCGGCCGGATCGTCGCGTCGGCGCTGACCGACAAGAATGCCGACGACAGCTCGCAGGTCGGCCCGCTCCTCGACCGGATCGAAGGGCCGGTCGCATCCTTCACCGGCGATGGCGCCTATGACCGGGACGATGTCTACGCCGAGGTCGCGGCGCGCCATCACGAGGCGGCCGTCGTCGTCCCGCCGCGCTCGGGTGCGGTGCTGGGCGACACCGCCGGGACCGCGCCCACGCAGCGCGACAGGCACATCGAGGCTATCGCCGAGCGCGCCCTGGTGGAGTCCGACGTCTCGCGCTGGAAGCGCGTCATCGGCGACGGGCTGCGGTCGCAAACCAACGGACGCCAAGCGACCGAAGTGGCGATCGCCGCCGACGTCCTGAACCGCATGCTGGACCTCGGACGTCCGGAGTACATCCGCATCGCGTGACCCGAGACACGGGTGGAGTTCATTGCGCCGACGCCGCCGACCCATGCAACACGGTCGCCGCGAGTAGAGGGCCGAAACACAAGCGACGAGCGCCACCACCGCCGACGGGCCGCCCTTCACGTGAGTGTCTATGCAAAATTCGCATCAATGGGGGTTATCGGAATTGCTTTGATATAAGTCGGAGGCACGCGATACGCTCTACCAGAGGACCGATGCCGAGGATTGGACACGCCTCTCCGTGTCCACCGACGCCAGATCTCTTGGAGTGCTAGCCTTGTTTCCTCGAAACATTCCGCGACGCCCCCCCTTATCCCAGCTGCTGGCTCGGTGAGGTGACACCATGCCAGTGACAGGTTCCCAACTCGTCGCCCAGGCCATGGCGCGGCAGGGCGTGGACACGTTCTTTTTCCTTATGGGCGCACCGATGCTCCAGGCGGAGCGGGCGTGCCTCGACGCGGGGATGCGAGGGATCGACGTGCGCCACGAGCAGGCGGCCGCCATGATGGCGCACGCCTACGCCCGAGTTAGCAACCGTCCCGGTGTATGCATGGCGTGCTCCGGTCCCGGTACCCTCAATCTGGGTACCGGTTTGGCCAACGCGCTGGTGGACTGCGCACCAGTGGTGGCGCTCGGCGGATCAAGTCCGGTGAACGAGTACGGCCGCGGCGCATTCCAGGAGTTCGACCAGCTCGCGGCAATGCGCCCGCTCGTGAAGTGGGCGGAGCGCGTTTACGAGACACGGCGCGTGCCGGAGCTGATAGACATGGCCTTCCGGCAGGCGCTGTCCGGAAAGCCAGGGCCCGTCTACCTGGATCTGCCCGGCGACGTTCTGTTCGGGTCGGTCGACGAGGGCGACGTGGTCTGGCCGCCGCAGCCGGGCGCGGCCACGGATCGCCCACGGCCGGCCGGCGACCCTCGACTGGTTGAGCGTGCCGTCGAGCTCCTCGCCGCCGCCGAGCGCCCGGTGGTGATCTCGGGGAGCGGCGTGCTGTGGTCGGACGCCTCGTCGGCCTTGGCGGCCTGGATCAACCGCACCGAGATGCCCTTCTACACAACGCCGCAGGGGCGCGGCGTGGTACCGGAAGATCACGGCTCGGCATTCCCCAACGCACGTTCGACTGCGCTGCGCAATGCGGACGTCGTGCTGGTGATCGGCACCCGGCTCAACTACGTCTTTGGGCACGGCAAGCCGCCACGCTTCAGCCCCACTGTGCGATTGATTCGCATCGACATTGATGCTGCCGAGATCGCCGCGGCGCCGCAGGTCGAGATCGGCATTGTCGGCGACGCGCGCACCGTCCTGGAACAGCTCTCGGAGGCGGCCGGCGATCGGATTACTGCGGCGCAGTACGCACCATGGACCGACCACTTGCGGGCGATCGACCGGGAGAAGGCGCCGGCCGCGGAAGCGCAGCTTTCGACAGACCAGGAGCCGATCCATCCCCTGCGCCTATGCAAGGAAATTCGTGACTTCCTGCCGCGCGACGCGATCCTGACGGTCGATGGGCAGGAAATCCTGAACTACGGCCGGCAGACGATCCCGACCTACGTAGCCGGGCACCGCCTCAACTCAGGTCCGTTCGGGACCATGGGCGTGGGGTTACCCTTCGGCCTCGGCGCAAAGGCCGCGAAGCCGGACGCAACGGTCCTGGTGCTGCACGGCGACGGTTCGTTCGGGCTGAACGGGCTGGAGCTGGACACAGCGGTCCGCCACCGCCTGGCGGTCATCATCGTGATCAGTCTGAACGGCGGCTGGACGGGGGACCCCAAGCGCGAAAAGCCCGGACGCGAGCTCGGCTACACCCGCTTCGACGAGATGGCGAAGGCCCTCGGCTGCGCCGGCGAGTACGTAGAACGCGCCGAGGACATCCGCCCGGCGCTGGAGCGTGCGGCGCGGGCTGTCGCCGAGGGCCGGCCGGCCCTGGTCAATGTTGTCACGGACTGGAAGGCGCGCGCGCAGACCGTCCGGTTTTCCGCAAGTAGCACCTGAGATGAGGGGGCAACCATGGGGGGGGATGTAGGTGGGCCGGCACCGGCGGCGCTGAAGCGGCGCGTGCTGCTTGCCCTCCTCGCTGCGTCCGGCGGCGGCGCACAGGCCCACGCGGCGGAGGACTACCCGAGCCGGTCCGTGCGGATGGTCGTCGGCTTTCCCGCCGGCGGCAGCGTCGACATCGTCGCGCGGCTGGTCGGGCAGGAACTGTCCCAGGCGCTCGGCGAGGCCTTCGTGGTCGACAACCGCAGCGGCGCCAGTGGCGGCATCGGCACCGACCACGTCGCCAAGTCGGCGCCCGACGGCTACACCCTGCTCATGGGCAGCGCCGTGTCGCTCGCGGCGAATCCGAGTTTGTATAGCAGCCTGCCCTACGACCCGGCGCGGGACTTCGCCCCTGTATCTTTGGTGGCGCTGCAGCCGAACATGCTGGTGGTGCACCCTTCGCTGCCCGTGAGGTCGGTCGCCGAGCTCATCGCCCATGCCAAGGCGCATCCAGGTACACTGAACTATGGATCGTCTGGGATGGGATCGACGCAGCACCTCTCCGGAGAGATGTTCTGCCGCCAGACGGGCGTGCGCATGGTGCACGTACCCTACCGCGGCGGCGCACCGGCGCTCAGCGACCTGATCGCGGGACGCATCCAGCTCATGTTCGAGACCATCCCGACAGCGCTGCAGGCCGTCCGGGCGGGCCAGCTGCGGCCGCTCGCGGTGACGACCCTGCGGCGCTCCGCGTCGATCCCGGATCTGCCGACGATCGCCGAATCCGGGCTGCCGGAATTCCAGTCGCGCGGCTGGATCGGGCTCGTCGCGCCGGCGGAGACACCCGCCGCGATCGTCGACCTGCTGAACCGGCGCACGGTCGAGATCCTGCGCAAGCCGGAGGTCACGGCGCGCCTTGTCGATCTCGGGCTCGAGGTGGTGGCGAGCTCGCCCGCCGAGTTTCGCGACTTCATCCAAGCCGAGATCGCCAGCATCCGCGCGGTGGTCACGGCGGTGGGCGTGACTCTCGACTGATGACGCTGCTCCCGCACCGGAACACCGCTCCCATGGCAAGTTCGCTTCGCGCATTCCTGAAGCCGCGTACCGTCGCGATCATCGGCGCCTCGCGCGATCCGGCGAAGCGCGGCCATCGCGCCATCCAGGCCCTGCTCAACTCCCGCTTCGAAGGGCGGATAGTTCCAATAAATCCGAAGGAGCCCGAGATCCTGTCGCTGCCGTGTTTTCCGGACATTGCGGCGGTGCCCTTCGAGATCGACCTCGCGCTGGTCTGCACGCCCTCGCGCAGCACGCCCGAGGTGATTCGGGCCTGCGGCGAGAAGGGCGTCAAGGGCGCGGTGGTACTGGCCGGCGGCTTCGGCGAGGCAAGCCCAGAGGGTGCCGAACTCGAGGCTCGGACCGTCGAGGTGGCACGCCGCTACGGCGTGCGTCTGGTAGGACCCAACACCAACGGCATCTTCGACGGCCACACGGGACTGAACCTCGTCGGCTGGCCCGGAGTCTACAGGGGCAGCCTCGGTGTCCTGTCCCAGTCGGGCAACGTCGCCATGTCGCTGATGACGACCAGCATCCGCACCGAGCACGCCGGATTCACCACCTTCATCGGGGTCGGAAACGAGAGCGACATCCGGTTCGACGAGTACCTGCGCTTCTTTGGCGAAGACGAGGCGACACGCGCCGTGATCGCCTACGTTGAGGGTTTCAAGGACGGCCGTGCCTTCCTGGACGCGGCGCGGGAGGTCACCCGGCGCAAGCCTGTGGTACTCTATAAGGCCGGTCGGACGGGGCAGGGCCAAGGCGCCGCGCGATCTCATTCGGGGTCCCTGGCCGGGGACTATGCGGTCGGGAAGGGCGCGATGCGCCAAGCGGGCATTATCGTGCTGGAGCGGTCGGACGAGATGTTCCCGGTCGCCGACATGCTGTCCCGGCACGCCAGCCGTCCGGCCGCGCGGGTGGCCGTCCTGTCCGAGGGCGGTGGCGTGATCTCGCAGGCGGCGGATGCCCTGGCCGAGCGTGGCCTGAGCATGCCAGCGCTCGCCGCCGCCACCGAAGCGGCATTGAAGGCGATCACCCCGAACGCCACGCAGCTCTCCAACCCGATCGACGCCGGCGGAGCGACCGACCCGCATCCGCGCTACATCGCCGCGTCGAGCCGCGTGATCCTCGGTGATCCCTCGGTCGACGCGCTGCTCATCGTCGGCTTTTTCGGCGGCTACCAGGTGCGCTACGGTGCATCGGCCATCGCGGACGAGAATAAGGCCGCCCAGGAGCTCGTCGCCATGGCCGCCGAGGCCGGCAAGCCGGTTATCGTGCAGAGCCACTACGCCGACTTTCCGACCGAGGCGATCACCATCCTGCGCGAGGCGGGCATCCTGGTCGTGCGCTCCATCGAGATCGCCGCCGCCTGCCTAGCCGGGGTCGCGGAGTACCACTCGATCCTCCAACGCGCGCCAGCACCGGCGCGCGCACCGGCCGGGCCCGTTCCTGAGGTATGTGAGATCATCGCGGGAGCGCGGGCGGGCGGGCGCACAAGCCTTCTGGAGCCTGAGGCGCTTCGGTTGTTGGCGGCGGCTGGCATGCCGGTGCCGCCCCATGCGGTGCTGCGGTCGGTCGCGGACGTCGCTGAGCTAGGCAGCGATTTCAAGCGGGAGGAGGTGGCGCTCAAGGTCGTCTCGAAGGACATCCTGCACAAATCCGATGTCGGCGGCGTGCTGCTCGGCCTGCGCGGGGAGGCGGCGATCGCCGGGGGTATGGCGGCGGTGCTGGCCGAGGTGCGGCGGCGGCGGCCCGAGGCGGAGGTCGCCGGCGTGCTCGTTACCCCGATGGCCCGGCGCGGTGTCGAGGTCATCGTGGGCGTCACCACCGATCCGCAGTACGGGCGCATCATGATGTTCGGCCTGGGCGGCGTCTTCGTGGAGGTGCTGAAGGACGTCGCCTTCCGTGCCCTGCCGCTCACACCGGCGGACGCGGCGGAGATGCTTGATGAGATCAAGGGACGGGCAATCCTGGACGGCGTCCGTGGCAAGCAGGGCGCCGATCGGAGGCAGATCGTCGATCTGATGCTGAGGCTGTCGGACATCGCCGTCGCCCATCCCGAGATCACCGAGATTGACCTCAATCCCGTGATCCTCCACGCGGAGGGCTACGCCATCGTGGATGCTCGCATGCTTCTCGCCTAACGGGCGGCCGACAGCGCGAATTTGGCGCCGTCAGTCCCATCGAATGGAGATCACCATGGTATGTCTGCGGCGTCTCGTTCTCCTGCTCGGTTGCATCGCCGGGGCGGGCATCCCCTGGGCGGCTGAGGCCTATCCGGACCGGCCGGTGCGCGTGGTGGTGTCGTTCCCCGCCGGCGGCAGTGTCGACATCGTCGCGCGGCTGGTCGGGCAGGAGCTGTCCCAGGCGCTCGGCCAAACCTTCGTGGTCGACAACCGCAGCGGAGCCAGTGGCGGCATCGGCACCGACCATGTCGCCAAGGCAGCGCCCGACGGCTACACCTTGCTCATGGGCAGCGCGTCGTCGCTCGCGGCCAATGTCAGCCTCTTTCCCGACCTGCCCTACGACCCGGCGCGGGACTTCGCCCCTGTATCTTTGGTAGCGCTGCAGCCGAACATGCTGGTGGTGCATCCCTCGCTGCCCGTGAGGTCGGTCGCCGAGCTCATCGCCCACGCAAAGGCGCATCCGGGGGCGGTGGCCTTCGGCTCGGCCGGTGCCGGCACCGCCCAGCACCTGGCGGGCCAGCTCTTCCGCCAGCGGGCGGGCGTGGACATGCTGCACGTACCCTACCGCGGCGGCGCGCCCGCGCTCATGGACCTGATCGCGGGGCGGGTCCACGTCATGTTCGAGACCATCCCGACGGCGCTGCAGCCGGTGCGCGCGGGGCAGCTGCGGCCGCTCGCGGTGACAACCGAGCGCCGCTCGACGATGATGCCCGACCTCCCGACGGTCTCCGAAGCGGGCGTGCCCGGGTACGAGTCGCGCGGCTGGATCGGGCTCGTGGCGCCGGCTGGGACGCCCGCCACGATCGTCGACCTGCTGAATCGGCGGACGGTCGAGATCGTTCGCAAGCCGGAGGTCACGGCGCGCCTCGTCGATCTCGGGCTTGAGGTGGTGGCGAGCTCGCCCGCCGAGTTCCGCGACTTCATCCGCGCCGAGATCGAGGCCTTCCGCACCGTGGTCAGGGACGCCGGAATCGCCCGCGACTAGCGCCTCGTTGCGCCACGGGGCCGAGGGATGGCCGGCTGCCGTGCTTCGCTCCCGCCGCTAGCGTGGGCGAAGTGGGCGTGGATCAGACGCTTCAGTCCTACGGCGGCGGGCGACAGGGAGCGCGACCGCAGACTCAGCACGGCGAGCTGGGTTCGGAATCGGGGCGGGCCGATCGGCCGGGCGCGTAGCACCGGATCGGTCGGTGCCGGGATCCCAGGATCCGGAAGGATCGCGACTCCGACCTGGGCGCGCACGAACTCGAAGACGGTGGTGTAGGTGTTGACCGTGATCGCGTGGTCGAGGCGGAAGCCCGCGCTCGCCGCGGTACCGTCGAAGATCTGCCGGATGGTCGCCGAGGGCGGCAGCGAGACGAGGGTCTCGTCGCCGATCTCGCGAAGACTCACCGAGGCCTTCTCGGAGAACGGGTGGTCTTTGTGGAAGACGACGTAATAGCAGCTCTCCTGGAGAGCATCGACGACCAGATTATCGCTTGGCTCCCTCACGAAGCCGATTCCGAAGTCCACCACGCCGGCGAGGATGTCTTCGCGGATGGCGCTCTGGATGCCCTCCTTGATCTGGAGGCGCACGTTGGGGTGCCGCCGCCTGTAGTCGGCGGCGATGCCGATGAGGCTGGTCTGCGCGAAGGACATGGGGCATGCGATTGCGACGTGGCCCCGAGCCTGGCCCGCGAGACCCCTGATCGCCTCGGTGCCGAGCTCGAGGTCGTGGAGTATGCGCTCTGCGATGGGGACGAATTCCGCCCCGGCGGCCGTCAGGCCCACGTGCCGCGTGTTGCGGTGGAATAAGGCTACGCCGAGCTCCTCCTCGACCGTCCGGATGATGCGCGACAGGCCGGGCTGGGACATCCGCAGCTCGACCGCCGCCGCTATGAAGCTGGAGTAGCGGGCGACGGCCGTCACGGCCTTGAGCTGCCGTGCCGACAGGTCAGGGAGGTTGCTCATGCTGCCGTCGCGAAGATGGTGGAGTTCGTTTGCGGCGCCTCCAGTGGGCTGACGGTATCGGTTCAGGCGGCGAGGTCAATCATGCTGTTGGCAAGCGCGCGTCAACCATCTTGTCCGGCGCCGACAGCCAAGATGGCCGGTGCTGGCGTTTGCGGTTAGCGGATCAGTCGGAGATGTCCTCCGTGATGTTGTCGGCGATGTTGTCGGCGTCAGTCTTGTGTTGATGGGCGTCGAGGCTGTCGTT
>NZ_DASYHS010000269.1:0-66898 GCF_035998295.1 Arenibaculum sp.
GATCGCGCAGACGGACGCCAACACCAAGGCGAACGAGCTGCTGTTCCGCCGCCTGACGGTCGACGACGCGGCCGAGGCCCATGTCGTGGCCCTGGAGAAGGCGCCCGCGATCGGGTTCGACGTCTTCATCGTCTCCGCGCCCACGCCCTTCTCGGCCGAGGACTGCGAAGCCCTGATCGCGGACGCGCCCGGCGTCGTCGCGCGCTACTTCCCGGAATATCCGGAGCTGTACGCGCGCCGGGGATGGACGATGTTCGACAGCATCGACCGCGTCTACGACCCGTCCCGCGCGGCGGAGCGGCTGGGCTTCGTGTGCCGGACGGGGTTCAAGGAGCTGCTGGCGGAGCTGGCCCGGCCGTGAGCGCTCAGGCGAGCGATGCCCACAGGAAGGCGAGCAGGGCCGCGAAGCCGAGGGTCGTGCGCACGGCGTGGAGCCGGCCCCACCTCTCGACCATGGCGCGGCTCTCCGCACCCGCGGTCGCCGGTTCGGCCGCCAACAGCCCGCGGTTCGTGGGCATGATGACGAGGAAGGTGAAGGGCCAGTTCGCGATCATCAGCAACGCCCCCACGGCCCATCCGGGATGGCCCCCCTGCCACCACGCCGCCGCGGCCAGCAGGAAGCCCACCATCGCCAGCGGGGCCTGCATCGCGGTGCCGCGCCGATAGGCGGGCTGCCATTCCGCCAGCAGGGACCGGTGGTCCAGCCGCAGCCGCGCGGGCTGCTCCGCCACGTTGATGTAGAGGGCGGCGCCCGCGAACACCGCGGCCGCGACGAGTGCGAGTTGACCTGCGAGCATGGGGATCTCCTCAATCCGGGGGCGGCGTCTCGTCTTCAAGGCGTTCGCGCAGGGTGCGCAGCACCTGCACGGCGGCGGCGACGGCGTGGGCGGGCACCCCGTCCGCAAGCGCGGCCGCCCAGGGTTCCTGGCGTGCCGAGGCGGCCTCGTAGACGGCCTGCCCGCGCGCGGTCGGCAGGACGAGCTTGGCCCGCTGGTGGTGCGGATTGGGCGCGAACCGGACGATCCCCTGCGCCTCCAGCTCGTTGGCGATGCGCTGCACGTTCTGGCGCGACAGGCCCATGTTGCGCGCGACATGGGCCACCGGCAGCGGCACCGGCGACAGGACCACGGCCCCCAGGACCTGCCAGCGGGCGCTGGTGAGCCCGAGGTCGCCGACCAGCGCGTCGCCGGCCGCGAGCAGGCGGCCGTTGAGGCGGAACGTCTCGAGGATCAGGTCGGTGAGGGTGGCCGTGCTCGACATGAAAACATCGTGTCATCATGACAGCATGTTGTCAATTAGTACCAAGACTCGACCGCGGACAGGCGCGGTGCCGCCGGCCACGTGGCTGGTCGTTCAGAACAGGCCGATGAACCCGGCACCGGCGCTGCCGCCGCCGACCGCGGGGTCGACGAACAGCTTCGCGGCCCCGCCATAGGCGGCGGTCGCGGCGGCGAAGCGCCCTGCCTCGCCGTTCCCGCCGCTGGCGGCGTCGGAGCCGGTTCTGCCGGCGGCGTCGGCGGTGTCGGCTTTATCGGCGCCGCCGATGCGCTCCATCATCTCTTCGGTGCGCTGGCCGTTCAGCTCCGCCTGCGCCTGGTTGCGCTGCTGGTCCGCGAGCTGTGCCACGCGCATGTCCTGGGCCGAGGGCTCGGCCGGGGCGAGGGCCGCGCGCTTGACGACGTCCATCTTGCGGATCGTCTCTTCGGGCGTCTTCTCGGGGCTGGTGTCGATCTGCACCTCGCCGCCGATGGCGTAGCGCCTGCCGTCGGGACCGGTCCGGTAGGTGTAGCTGGGGCCGCTGGCATACTGGCCGCCGGCGGCCATATGCGCCATCTCGTGGGTCCGCACCTCGCGGTCGCGGACCTCCAGCTCCTTCACCATCTCCTGCTCTTCGGGAGGCAGCTCGCCCGGCCGTTCCTCCGCCTGCGGGGACCGGGCGTCGCCCCCGCCCCGCAGCGAGACGATCACCGCCGGACCGAAGCCACCGGCGCCCTGCCGCTCCCGCTCGCCGGCCCGCCGCTCCCCGTCGTCCCGGAAAACGCCCCTGACCGCGCCCACGGGCGGCATGCCGCCGACGGCCGGCGGCCGGGCGTTCGCCAGGAGCTGAGTCGCGGAACCTGCGCCGAACATATACCCAGCATGCGGCGCCCACCGTTAACGAAGACTTAATGTTTCGAAGCGGTCGCGAGCGCCGGACGTCCCCGCGCAGAATCGTCGCGCGCGCCCGTTGCCTTTCCCGGGGACCGAACGATCTGGATGGGGAAACCCACGCCATAGGAGTTACCCCGGTGGAATCGAACATGACCTTCGTCGAATTCGGCAAGGGCGACATCGAGAACGTGATGTCCAAGCTGTCGGGGAAGGAGATCGACGGCCTCGCCTTCGGTGCCATCCAGCTCGACGCGAAGGGGACGATCCTCGCCTACAACCAGGCCGAAGGCGCCATCACCGGGCGCGACCCGAAATCCGTGATCGGCAAGAACTTCTTCACCGAGGTCGCACCCTGCACCAACACCGCGCGCTTCCGGGGCGCCTTCGACCAGGGCGTGGCGAAGGGGGACCTGAACACGATGTTCGAATACGTCTTCGACCACGAGATGAAGCCGACCAAGGTGAAGGTGCACATGAAGAAGGCCCTGATCGGCGACTCGTTCTGGGTCTTCGTGAAGCGCCTCTGACAGGCTGCCGTGACCTCCGCACCCGCATGGTGGTCCCGCGACGAGGCGCTCTCGCGCTTCGTCGCGGACCTCGTGGCCGGCGAGTTCGCCCGGCTGCGTCCGGGCTGGCCGCAGGCCCGGCCGGCCGGGGGCTTCGACCCGGCCATGGCGCTCGGCGCAGGGGGATCGGGCGCGGGGGGCCTGGGTGCCGACTCGCTGGAACTGCTCCAGGTCGCCGCCGCCCTGACCGAAGCCCTGCACCTGCACAGGAGCGGGATCGAGGACTATCTCCTGGCCCGCCCCACCGCCGGCGAATGGGTCGCGGTCTGCCGCGCCGCCCTGTCCCGCTTCGACCGGGAGATCACGTTCCGCACCTCCGGCAGCACCGGCCTGGGCAAGCCCTGCCCGCACCGCCTCGACACGCTCGAGCAGGAGGCCGCGGCGCTCGCCGCGCTGGCCGGGCCACGCCGGCGCGTGCTGTCCGCCGTCCCCAGCCACCACATCTACGGCTTCCTGTTCACGATCCTGGTGCCGAACCCGCCGGCCGGGGACGGGCCCGCCGTTCCCGTGCTCGACCTGCGCGACCGCTCGCCCGCTTCGCTCGCCGCCCTGCTGCGGCCGGGCGACCTGGTGGTCGGCCATCCCGAGTTCTGGCAGGCCGTCCGGCGCTCCGGCGCGACGTTTCCGCGGGACGTGGTGGGGACGACGTCCACGGCGCCCTGCCCCGACGACCTCGCCGCGGACCTGCGGGAACGGGGACTCGCACGGCTCCTGCAGGTGTTCGGGTCGTCCGAGACCGCGGGCATCGGCTGGCGCGACGAACCCGGCGCCGGGTTCCTGCCCTTTCCCTGGTGGCGGCGCCACGGCGTGGCCGGCCTCGTGCGCCGCCTGCCCGACGGCGGCCGGCTGGAGCTTGCGCTCCAGGACCTCATCGACTGGCGGGACGACGGGACCTTCGCGCCGCTGGGCCGGCTCGACACCGTGGTCCAGGTCGGCGGTATCAACGTGTCGCTCGACGGCGTGCGCGCCCATCTGCTGCGCCACGAGCACGTCGCCGACGCGGCGGTCCGCCTGATGCGGCCGGATGAGGGAAGCCGCCTGAAGGCCTTCATCGTGCCGGCGCCGGGCGCGCCCGGCGAGCCGGAGCTGCAAGCCGCGCTGGCGGCGTGGATCGAGACGGCGCTGCCGGCAGCACAGCGGCCGCGGTCCCTCGCCTTCGGGCCGAGCCTGCCGCGCACCCCGGCGGGCAAGGCGTCGGACTGGGAGATCCCGGGCCGGTAGCCGCCGAAACCCGGCGCTGGACAGGCACGGGCTTTCCCTGCATGTCTGGCGTCATGGCACGCGATCCCTCTCCCGGCTCTCCACCAGATCCCTCGACCGATACGGACGACGTGCAGGCCGTCGTCGTCGGCGCCGGCCCGGCCGGGCTGGCCGCGGCCGAACGGCTCGCCGACGCCGGCATGCCGCCCCTGGTCCTCGACGCGATGCCGACCCCCGCGCGCAAGTTCCTGATGGCGGGGCGCGGCGGGCTGAACCTCACCCATTCCGAACCCCTGCCCGAATTCCTGGGCCGCTACGGCGCGCGCGCGCAGGAGTTCCGCGCGCTGATCGAGGGCTTCGGGCCCGGCGACCTGCGGGCCTGGGCGGACGGGCTGGACGCCGACACCTTCGTCGGCAGCAGCGGCCGCGTGTTCCCCCGCGCACTGAAGGCATCGCCGTTGCTGCGCGCGTGGCTGCACCGGCTCTCGGACCGGGGCGTCGTCCTGCGCACGCGCCACCGGCTGACCGGCATCGAGGCGGACGGCACGCTGCGCGTCGCCGGCCCGGAGGGGGCGGTCCGGCTGCGGCCGGGGGCGGCGCTCCTGGCGCTCGGCGGGGCGAGCTGGCCGCGGCTCGGCTCCGATGCGGCGTGGGTCCCGATGCTGCGCGGCCTCGGCATCGAGGTCATGCCCTTCCGCCCGGCCAATTGCGGCTTCCAGGTCGCGTGGTCGGCCCCCTTCGCCGAGCGCGCGGAGGGCGTGCCGCTGAAGAACCTGGAGCTGCGGTTCGAGGGGATGTCCGCCCGGGGCGAGGTGGTGGTCACCCGCTCCGGCCTCGAGGGCGGGGCGATCTACGCGCTTTCCGGCGCGCTGCGCGACGCGATCGGGCGGCAGGGCTCCGCCGTCGTCCGGATCGACCTGCGGCCGCAGCAGGACGAAGCCGAGCTTGCCCGCCGGCTGGCGCGCCCGCGCGGCGCCGACAGCACGGCAAACTGGCTGCGCAAGTCCCTGGGCGGAGGCGCCCCGCTCTACCCGCTGCTGCGCGAACTCGCCCCCGACGCGCTGGGCGATCCCCGCCGCATCGCCGCCGCGATCAAGGCGCTGCCGGTCCGGCTCGTCGGCACGGCCCCGATCGGCCGCGCGATCTCCTCGGCCGGCGGCATCCCGTTCGAGGCCCTGGACGACCACCTCATGCTGCGCGGGCTGCCCGGCCTGTTCGCCGCGGGAGAGATGCTCGACTGGGAGGCACCGACCGGGGGCTACCTGCTCCAGGGCTGCTTCGCCACCGGCGTCCGCGCCGCGGAAGGGATGATCGGGCATCTCCGGGCCGGGCGGTGAGTCACCGCCCGGCGGCCAGCACCCGCACGGTGGCGTCCTTCATCGCGGCCTCGATGGCGCGCAGATCCGGCGGCCGGGCCGCGTCGCGGCCCAGGGCGCAGACCGAGGCGGCCGTCGCGAGGCGGGCGCAGTCCTCGAACCCGTAGTCCCGCAGCTTTCCCGCCACGAAGCCGGCGACCATCGCGTCGCCGGCGCCGGCCGTGCTCGCCACCACGACCGCCGGCGGCCGGACGTGCAGCCGCCAGCCATCCTCGGCGAAGATCGCCCCGTCGGCCCCCATGGACACGATCACGCAGCCGATGCCGCGGCCGATCAGCTCGTCGACGGCCGCCAGGATCTCCCCTTCCGTGCAGACCCGCCGGCCGACCGCCTCGCCGAGCTCGTCGAGGTTCGGCTTCACGGCGAAGGGGCATGCGTCCAGCGCGGCGCGGAACGGAGCGCCCGGGACGTCGAGCAGAACGCGCTGGCCGGCCGCGACCAGCGGCCGGATCAGGTCCCTCGGCACCGTGTCCGGAACCCCGGGCGGCAGGCCGCCGGACAGGATGCACCACCGGTGCGCCGGCGCCAGTTCCGCCAGCGTGTCGGCAAGCCGCCCGACGTCGCCCGCCTCCGGCCGCGGGCCGGGCAGCTCCAGCACCGTGATCCTACGGTCGACCGGGTCGACGACGTTGAGCCGGATGCGGCTTCCGGCACCGATGGGGACGAAGCGGCCGGCGATCCCCCGCTGATCGAGGAACCGGTCGACGACCGGGCGGTCGTCGAGGCAGATCCAGCCGGTCGCGGTGACCGGGAACCCGAAGACCGACATGTGGGCGGCGACGTCGAGCCCCTTGCCGCGGGCCGACGACCGGACCGACCGGGCCTGGCCGGCGCGGCCTGCCGCAAAGCTCTCCACCGTCGCCGTCAGCTCGACGAAGGGATCGAAGGCGACGGCGACCACGCCCGGCGGCGGGCCCATGTGTGTGTACGGCACGGGCGCGAGGCCCGCGTCAGCTCCCCCGGTCGTCTCGCCCATGCCACCATACCCGGTTCCTGGAAGCGGTGCGCTTCCAGGTAAACCGGGCAGAAGGTGTCAGGTTGCGTCCGGCATCGCGGACGCGACGAAGTCGCGCAGGAAATCGAGGCTGCCCGAGGTCCTGACGCCCTGCGCGGGCGTGCCGGCGGGTGCCGCCTCGGCCACGGGCGCCGTCCCGGCAGGCGTGACTTCCGCTGCGGGCGCCGCCTCGGCAGGCGGGGCGGACACCTCGGCCACAGGCTCGGCGGCGGGGTCGACCACGACCGGGACCTCGGGAGGCAGGGGAAGCCGGCCGGCCATCCAATCGTCCGAAACCGACTTGACCGCGGCGGCGAGGGTCGGCAGGTCGTGGGACGCCACCTCGGCCGGGAGCGGGTCGAGGCCGAGGGAGACGTAGAGCGCCGAGACGGCGTTCTGGACGTCGGCATAGGCACGGTCGCGCGCCAGCTCCACGGCGATCGCGGAGGCGCCGGCGCGGATCCGCTCCAGCTCGCGCTCGGCGTCGTCCTGGGCCGCGGCCCGGACATTCTCGTAGATCCGCTGCTCGATGTCGTGGAGGAGCGACGCCTTCTCGTACATGTCGACGGCGCGCAGGTACTGCTGGTAGCCGACATGGACCTGCGTGAGCGCCGCCATGCTGAGCGCCAGCCGCCGGGTGTCGGCGAGCTGTTCCTGCGCTTCCTGCAGGCGCATCGTCGCCGGCGCGCTGACCAGGTTCAGCAGGTTCCAGGTGACCCTCGCCCCGGCATCGGCCCACGTGTTGTTCACGAGGAAGTCGTTGCTGTCGTAGTTCAGCCCGGCATTGAGGTTCAAGCCCGGCAGCATGCGCAGCAGCGCCTTGCGCGCCTCGAGCGAGGTGATGCGCTTCTGGTAGGCCTCCTCACGCAGCTCGGGCCGGTTGAGCAGCGCCATGTTCTCCATCTGCTCCAGCCCGAGGGCCACGCGGGGCAGGTCGGCGGCGGTCGCGGGCGGCGCGAGCATGAACGGCTCGCCCGGGGGCAGGTTCATCAGCGCGCCGAGCTGGGCCTTGGCGATGGCCAGGTCCTGCTGGATGGTCTCGAGCTGGCGGACGATCTCGACCAGGGCCTTCTGGTAGCGCAGCACGTCGAGCAGCGGGCGCAGCCTCTGCTGCTCGACCTGGCGGGCGCTGTCGAGCGCGCGGCGCGCCTCCGCCACGATGGGGACGACCGCCGTCTCGAGGCGCTGGGCCGACACGGCCTGCCAGTACGCGGCGCGGACCTGCTGCACGATCGCGTGGATGACGCGCCGCCGCCGCTCCTCGGCGATCAGGCGGCGGTCGGCCTGCTGCTTCGCCTGGTAGTAGCTCAACCCGAAGTCGAGGACGTTCCAGCTCAGGCCCAGATCCGCGGTGAAGCGCGTGCGCTCCTGCGAGGTCGTGGCGTCCGCGACCGAGCTCGGGTTGCCCTGGACGTCGCGGCTGATGGAGAAGGCTTCGTTGTTGCGCGTCGTGTAGCCGGCGCTGGCGGCCAGCCGCGGCAGCATGTCGTAGGTGCTGAGGTCGAGCTGGCGCTGCTGGAGCACCTGGTCCATCAGCGCTAGCCGCTGGTCGAGGTTGTACTTCAGCGACCGGGCGATCGCCTCTTCCAGGGAGATCGGGCCCGAGATCGGTTCGACCAGCGAGAAGAGCCTGCCGCGGTCGGTCGCGGCCTGGACCAGCCGGTCGCCCTGGGAGATCGGCTCGGGGACGACGGTGCATCCCGCGACCAGCAGCGCCGCGACGGCGGTGCCGGCAAGTGCAGCGGCGCGGAGACGGTTCCCAAAGTTGCCCTGGGTCCCGGTTGCTGAGTAGCCGCGCATCGATCCTCCCCGCGCCTGATGAGGTAACTCTTAGGTGTGCCCCTTAACTGCGCGAATTCCTGCAAAAGGTCAAGTAATGTCGTACTTCCCTATCCTTTGGTCACAGGATTGCTGGGACCGGACCGCCGCTTCCCGTGCCGGCCCGCCGGAGGCGGTCCAGAACTCCGGTCGTCGGGAAGCCGTCCGCGGGGATGCCCTGGTCGGCCTGGAAGCGCCGGAGCGCCGACCGCGTCATCGGCCCGATGATGCCGTCGGGGACCCCGGTGTCGTAGCCGCGTTCGGTCAGGAGCCGCTGCAGCTCCATCCGCTCGTCGCGCGCCAGCGGCTGGAGGTGGCGCGGCCACGCGGCCCGTATCGTCCCGCCGCCCTCCAGCCGGTCCGCGAGGTGCCCGACCGCCAGCGCGTAGCTGCTGGAGTTGTTGTAGCGCAGGATGGCCCTGTAGTTGCCGGTCACCAGAAAGGCGGGCCCGGAATGGCCGGCGGGAAGCAGCAGCGACGCGGGCTCCGTTCCCGCCGGCAGGGCACCGCCCGCGGCCCGGACGCCGAGGGCCTGCCACTGCGCGGTCGGCCGGACCACGGCCAGGTCGGTCAGGGACAGGTCGAACCCCGGCGGCAGTACGACCTCCGTGCCCCAGGGGACGCCGGGGCGCCACCCCGCCTCGGCGAGGTAGCGGGCGGTGGAGAAGAAGACGTCGGGCAGGCTGGACCACAGGTCGCGGCGCCCGTCGGAATCGGCGTCGACCGCGTAGCGCAGATACGTCGTCGGAATGAACTGGGTCTGCCCCATGGCCCCGGCCCAGGAGCCGATCATGCGCTCGGGCTCGATGTCGCCGCCGTCGACGATGCGCAGCGCCGCCAGCAGCTGCTCGCGGCCGTAGGCGGTCCGCCGGCCGGCATGGGCGAGCGTGGCGAGCGCCGGGATCACCGGCAGGTTACCGACGTTGCCGCCGAAATTGCTCTCCATGCCCCAGATCGCCGCGACGATCCCGGCCGGGACCCCGTAGCGCTCCTCCATCGCCGCGAACAGGGGCGCGTGCTCGGCCAGCAACCCCCGCCCGCGCGCGATCCGGGCGTCGGAGACGGCGGAATCGAGATAGGCCCAGACCGGCCGGACGAATTCGGGCTGGCTCTCGTCGGACGCGATGACGGAGGGAATCGGCTCCAGCCCGGCGAGCGTCCGCCGGAGCGTCGCCTCCGAGATGCCGGCGCGGCGGGCCTCCTCGCGGAACTCCGCGAGCCAGGACGGGAAGTCGGCCGGCCGCGCCGCCTCCACCCCGACGGCCGCGGCCGTGGGGGAGACCGGGGCGGAAGCGGCGGCCGGGGAGACCGGAGCGGCCGCGGCCGGTTCCGGCCGGGAACTGGCGCACCCCGCGAGCGGCCCGGAAGAGACGATCAGGGAAAGCGTTGCGACGAGCGCGCGATGCCGGATGCCGGCCATGGTGTTCCGCCGTTCTTGCGAGATCCTGCCAAGTGGATAGGGCGAGCGGGGCGGCCGGGGCAAGAGGCGCGCGCGCGGAAGTCGAAAAGATCACGGGGCGTCGAAAAGATCGCGGCGCCGCCCCTTACCGCCCCGCGACGGCGGCGACCGAGGGGGCCGCCTCCGTGACCGTGGCCAGCAGGTCCTGGAGCGCCGGTTCGGGGGCTTCGGCGACGACCGCGTAGCTCTGCGAGCCGTCGCTCCACCAGCCGACGCTCATGCCGTCGATCTCGGTCGTTCTCGGCACGTCGGGCGCCTGGCTCTCCTCCGGCGTCAGGTACACGGTCACCGTCCGCCCCCGGCGGTCCTGGTAGACGAGGCTGGCCAGCGGGCCGGTCCCGCCGGGCAGGAGCTTTCCGCCGACGAACTCCAGGCCCATGGTCTCGAAGCGCGGCAGGCGCACCGGCTCGCCGAGACGCGAGGCGATCCACGAGACCGGGTCGACCGGACGCCCGCCGGCGACCGGCACGTCCTCCGAGTCCCCGCCGGCGAGGACCAGATGCGCGCCCGCGGCCTCCATCACGTAGTCCGGCAGCCGCCCCTCGGCCGGCTGGCCGTGAAGGACGTGGGCACCCCAGCCGGCGGCGAGGAAGACGGAGGCGGCGGCGGCCCGGCGCCAGGGAAAGCCCGTCCGCGGCCGGAGTGACGCTTCCAGGCGGTCCGCGAGCCGTCCCGTCTCCGGGTCCGCGGACCCGCCGGCCAGCTCCTCGGCGCCCATCCTGATCAGCAGCTTGTGCTCGGCGTAGTCGCGCAGCCGGTCCCGCTCGGAGGGGTTCGCCTCCAGCCACGCCATCACCTCGCGCTCGCGCTCCTCGTCGAGCTGGCCGTCGAGGAACGCGTTGAGATCGTCTTCGCCGATCGGCGTGGACGGCACGGTCATTCTCTCCGCCCTCCCTTGACGAGACGAAGGCGCGGATGCCCCGGCCGCTCGTCCGGCCGTTCGTCCGGATGCCGCCGGTTCAGCAGCTCGCGCAACGCGGCCCGGCCCCGGCCGAGGCGGGACATCAGGGTCCCGACCGGGACGCCGAGGATGCGCGCCGCCTCCTCGTACTTCACTTCGTCGATCGCGATCAGGGTGACCGCCTCGCGCTGCTCGTCCGGAAGCAGCGCCAGGGCGGCCAGCACGTCGCGGACCTCGAGCCGCCGGTGCTGCGCCGCGTCCTCGTGCGCGTCGGGCCCGGCGCCGGCGCCGCTCTCCGCCTGGAAAGCCTCGCGGACGCGCCGCCGGCGCATCGCGCTGACGTGAACGTTGTGCAGGATGCGGAAAAGCCAGGCCCGCATGTCGCTGCCGGGCCGATAGGTGCCGGCGGCCGAGATCGCTCGCGCGAGGCATTCCTGGACGAGGTCCTCCGCCTCGTCGCGGTTGCGGGTCAGCACCAGGGCGTAGCGGCGCAGCGCCGCCATGTGCTCGGCCATCCCGGCACTTGGCCCGGCACCCGGCCCAGGCCCCGATCCCGGCGGCACCCCGGTCATGCCGGCGCCATCCCGCGGCGCAGGGCGTCGGCCACCAGCCTGCGCAGCTTCTCGACCGCGTCCATCTCGATCTGCCGGACCCGTTCGCGGCTGATGCCGTACACGCGCGACAGGTCCTCCAGGCGCACCGGCGTCTCGACGAGGCGCCGGCGCGTCAGGATGTCGCGCTCGCGGTCCTTCAGCCGCTTCAGCCCCTCCGCGAGCAGCGCGCGCCGCTGCAGCCCCTCTTGGTGGCGGGCGAGCAGCGCCTCCTGGTTCGGCGCGTCGTCGACCAGCAGCTCGATCGCCTCGCCGGTCTCGGCGCCCGGGGGAACCACGTTGAGGGACCGGTCCATCCCGCAGACCCTCCTGTCCATGCGCACCACATCCTCGGCCGAGGCGCGCAGCTCGCGCGCGGCGCGCTCCACCGTCTCGGGTGGAAGGTCGCGCCCGTCCATCGCCCCAAGCTGCGCCCTCAGCCGCCGCACGCCGAAGAACAGGCGCTTTTGCGACGAGGTCGTGCCCATGCGCACCAGGGACCAGGACCGGAGTATGTGCTCCTGGATCATCGCCCGTATCCAGTAGGTGGCGTAGGTCGAGAAGCGGACGCCGCGCTCGGGGTCGAAGGCCTGCGCCGCGTGCAGCAGGCCCAGATTGCCTTCCGCGACGATGTCGGCCATGGAAAGGCCGTAGCCGCGGTAGCGCCGCGCGATGGCGGCGACCAGCCGCAGGTGGCTCTCCACGAGCCGGCCGTGCGCCCGGCGGTCCCCGTGGTCCCGCCAGGCCCGGGCGAGCGCCAGCTCCTCGTCCGGCTCCAGCATCGGCTTGCGCTGGATCGCCGCCTGGTACGCGCCCAGATGCTCGTCCGAACCAAGGTCGCCGACCGCCCGCGCCATTTCGCCTCCGATGCCGCAACATGCTCCCGGAAGCGATTACGCCTCAGCCCCGCGTTTAATCCCCGAGCGGCCGGCTTTGTCGCCGCTGGGCCGGCTCGGCGCCCGGAGCGGCGCCGGAGCCGCTGGCCAGCAGCCCTTCGAGCGCCCGGTCCGGGAGCACCGCGATGCCCGGGGCGCGGGCGAGCTGCTCGCGGATGTTCGGGTCGGCCGCGGTGGCGCCGGCGGCGCGCAGAATGGCGTCCTCGCCCGAGCGGATCGGCGGCGGCGCGGGCACGATGCCCGCCCGGGGCGCCTGCTGGGCCGGGGCTTCCGAACCGGGACGGACCCAGTAGACCGGCGGCGTGCTGAGAGGCAGGCGCCGCGCGTCCTGCGCGACCGGGGCGACGGGGCGCTGGAGGGCGATCACGTCGTCGTCGCGGTCGCTGCTGCAGCCGGCCGCCAGAACGACGGCCGCCAGCAGCGCCATGGGCGAAAGCCGACGGACGGCGGAAATGGGCATGGTCCATGCTCCCTGCGAAACGATGGGCGAAACGATGGGCGCGGTTCGTGCCGCCGCGCCGGCAGGCCCCGAAATAGCGCACCTGACGGTTCGTGTCATGCCGACAATGACCTTGGGGGGACTTTGGGGGGATATCACGCCCGATGCAGGCCGGCGCCGGGGGGACGTCCGGAACGGGCGATGCGAGGGCCTGTTGGACGTCAGCGCGGGCTTCCAGGCCTGCGACGGCTCTCAAACACAATCGGGACGATAGCCCATGTTCACTCGCACCGACCTCGACATGTTGCTGGCGCACGACGAGGCTCCCGCCCTGACCTTCACGTTGCCGACCCATACCGCGGGTCGCGAAGTCCGGCAGGATCCGGTGCGGCTGCGCAACCTCGCGGGCGACGCCCTCGGCCAGCTCACGAACCGGGGCATGAGACGGCCCGACGCGGAGCGCCTGCTGGAGCCGGTGACCGCGCTCCTGAGGGACGATGAGTTCTGGCGCCACCAGGACCGCAGCCTCGCCGTCTTCGTCGCCGAGGGGGTGTCCCGCGTGTTCCGCGTGCCGCTGGAGCTGGAGGAACGGGTCGTGGTCGGGCAGGGCTTCGACGTCCTCCCCCTCCTCCCGCTCCTGGCCGAGGACGCGCCGTTCCTGGTCCTGACGGTGTCGGCGGGCGACGCGCGCCTCCACCAGGCCAGCCGGTTCGACCTGCGGGAGGTGGAGGACGCGCCGATCCCGCGCGGGGTCAGCCAGATCTCGGCCGAGACGGACTACCAGAACACGCTGCACGCGAACCCGGCCGTCCGCCATGCCGGCCGGCGGGACGTCGCGGTCGGTGCGGCGAAGACCCACAATTTCGGCGAGACGCCCGAGGAGCAGCGCAAGGCGCAGCTCGTGGAGTACCTGCACCGCGTCGCCGCGGGGGTCGACGAGTACATGGGCAGCAACCGCGTCGCCCTGGTGCTCGCCGCCCAGCCCGAGGTTCGCGGCAACCTCCTGGCGCTCGGCCGCTTCCAGCACCACCCCGTCGTCGAGCTGGACGTCAACCCCGACGCGCTGGAGGGGCCCGACCTCCAGCGCCGGGCCTACGAGGCGGTGCGCCCGCTGCTGTCGCGCGAACGCGACGAGAAGATCGAGCACTTCAAGTCCCTGTTCAACGACGCGAGCCCCAAGTCCACCGGCAAGCTGGAGGGTGCGATCAAGGCCGCGTGCTACGCCCAGGTCGACACGCTGCTGGTGCGGCGCGGGGCCCGGATGTGGGGGCGCTACGACCAAGACAACGACCAGGTGATCGTCCACGGCGACGCGCGGGAAGGCGACGAGGACCTCGTCGGCCGGGCGGCGAAGGAGACGCTGCGGCACGGCGGCCGCGTCTTCTTCGTGGACGACGACCATTTCCGGTCGGGCCAGGTCGTCGGGGCGATCCTGCGGTTCGAGCAGCCGAAGCCCTGAGCCGGGCGGGACGGGACGCTCAGAGGCGGTCCTGCCCGGCGGCCGAGTGGCGGCGGATCCGGTCGCGCCGGACGTCGAACACGTATCCCGCGCTGCGGACGGTCTTCAGCAGCGTGGGATTGCGCGGGTCCGGCTCGATCTTCCGGCGCAGGTGGGTGATGAAGACGTCGACCGACCGGTCCTCGGGCGAGGCCGCCGGCCGCCCCATCAGGTTGAGCAGTTCCTGCCGGCCGATGGGACGGCCGGCATGGTCCAGCAGCGCGCACAGCAGCCGCGCCTCGGTCAGCGTCAGGCGCTGCTCGACGCCGCTGCCGTCGGTCGCGCTCAGCATGCGGCGCGGCACGTCGTAGCGCCAATGGGCGAACTCGACGACATCGCCCCCGTCGCCGGCCGGATCGCCCTCTTTCAGCCACCGGCGCCGGCGGAGCTGCGCCGAGATCGCGCCCAGCAGCTCGTCCATCTCGAACGGCTTGGTGATGTAGTCGTCCGCCCCGAGCTCCATGGACTGGCGGTGCGAGGTCCGGTCGGGCACGGCGGTCAGCATGATGATCGGCACGAGGCGCGTCGCCGGGTCGCCGCGCAGGGCCTCCACCAGCTCGATCCCGCCGAGCGAGGGCATCCTGATGTCGGTGACGATCACGTCCGGGACCGCAGCGCGGACGACGCCGAGGGCCTCGCTGCCGTCCCGGGCCCCGCTGGCCTCGTACCCCTCGAAGCGCAACGTGCGGACGATGACGTCGCGCAGCGCCGTCTCGTCCTCGACGACGAGGACCCGGGTCACCTTGCCCTTCCCATCGGCGGACTCGGCCCGCTGATTCATCGCGTACGGCGCTTCCCTTGATCGGCCATAACCCGTTATGAGCGCCGCCGCGTTAACAATGGTTGAATGACCAAACGTTGCAGCGGGCCGTTCATCCCAAGTTAACCGTGTCCGGCCCAGCATCCGAACGGATGTCACCGGCCGGGAACGGGGGAGCGGAGCGTGAAGAACGGACGGCGTCGCACGGGAGCCGCCCTCGGGCTGGGGCTCGGCCTCCTGCTGGCGGGGTGCGCCGCCGACGGCGCCAAGGTCCCCCTGGCCCCGAACGGCCCGGAGACCGCCATCGCGAGCGCCGGCCCTGAGACGGTCATGAAGCTCGCCGCGGCGTCGGAAGCGAAGGGGGACGTCGCGGGGGCGGCGGCGCTCTACCGCCGGGCCCACGACATCGATCCCGACGCGCTCGGCCCGGCGGTGGCGCTCGGGCGGACGCTCGCCGTCATCGGCGACGCCCAGGGCGCCGCCGACGCCTACGGGCGCGCGCTCCGCCTCGCGCCGGCCGACGCCGAGGCCAAGCGCGGATACGCCAACGCGCTGCTCGCGCTCGACCAGCCCCGCCTCGCAGCGGAGGAGTTCCGCGAGCTGCTCGCCCAGCATCCCGGCGAGCACCGGGGCCATAACGGCCTGGGAGTGGCCCTCGACATGGTCGGCGAGCACGAGGCGGCGCAGGAGGAATACCGCAAGGGCCTGCGGCTGGCGCCCGGTGACGCCACGCTGGAGAACAACCTGGCGCTGTCGCTTGCGCTGACCGGCGACTACGACGGGGCGGCGCGCCTGCTGGCGCCCCTGGTCCGCTCGCCTACGGCGGCGCCGCGCACGCGCAACAACCTCGCCCTGGTCCACGGCCTCGCCGGCCGGGCGGACATCGCCGCGGAGATCCTGCGGCGCGACCACGACGAGGCCGCCATCCGCCGCACCCTCGCGCAATACGAGACGCTGCGCGACGCGACCCGGCCCGCCAGGGCCGCCGCGGCGTTCCGGGGGTCCGCCGCGGCGGACTAGCGGACGGATCGCGAGATCAAGGACGCGCGATGCCTGCCGCAGGCCGACGGTCGAGCCGGCATGGCGAATCGGCGCGGCGCGGGCTATCTATGAAAGCATGAGCGCGCTTAAAGAAGAGACGTTGGCGGTCCGCATCAGCCGCATCCTGGCGGACCGCATCATCACCGGCGAGATCGAGCCCGGGGCACGGCTCCGGCAGGACCATATCGCGGAGGAGTTCGGCGCGAGCCACGTTCCGGTCCGCGAGGCGTTCCGGCGGCTGGAGGCGCAGGGGCTCGCGGTCAGCGAGCCGAGGCGCGGGGTCCGGGTCGCGTCGTTCGAGCTGTCCAAGGTCAAGGAAGTCGCGGCGATGCGGGCCGCGCTCGAGGTGCTGGCGCTGCGGCACGCCGCGCCGAACCTGACGCCCGCGATCCTGGCCGATGCCGAAGAGGCCACGAAGGCCGGCGACAATTCCCGCGACGTGCGCTCCTGGGAGGCCGCCAACCGCCGCTTCCACCAGCTGATCGTCGCTCCGTGCGGGATGCCGCGGCTGCTGGCCGCGATCGACGACCTTCACGCCGCGAGCGCGTGCTTCCTTTTCGCGGCTTGGCGCTCGGACTGGGAGGCCCGTACCGACCACGATCACCGGGCGATCCTCGCGTCGCTGCGCAAGGGCGACGTGGAGGCCGCCTGCTCCACCCTCGCCCGGCACGTCCAGTGGATCGGCCAGCGCCCCGTCCCCGCGTCCGGCGGCAGGCAGCGGGAGGCGTTCGCCATCGTCGGCTGAGGATTATCTATAAAACCCTTGCGCGCCTACCTCTTCCGTGGATTCATTATAGATACAGTCACCTATTATCTATAATTCGGAAGACAGGGCATGAACCAGACTCTCACCCTCACCGGGCCGGGCCTCCGGTCGGCCGCCAAGATGGCGGTGGTCGTCGTCCTCGGCGTCGCGCTCATCACGATCTGCGCCAAGATCCGGGTTCCGTCCTGGCCCGTGCCGATGACGCTGCACACGCTGGCCGTGATGGCGATCGCGGTCGCGACCGGACCGCGCCTCGCCGCGGCGACCTTCCTCGCCTATCTCGCCGCCGGCGCGGCGGGCCTGCCCGTGTTCTCCGGCACGCCGGAACGCGGGATCGGCATCGCCTACATGGTGGGACCGACCGGCGGCTACCTGCTCGGCTACCTCGCCGCGAGCTGGATCACCGGGGCGCTGGCGCTCGGGCGCGGAACCGCCGGCCGCACGCTCGCCATGCTCGCGGGCCTGGGGGCGACCTATGCCGTCGGGCTGCCCTGGCTCGGGCTCTACGTCCCGGCCGACCGGATCATCGCGCTCGGCTTCACCCCCTTCGCTCTCGGCGACCTGATCAACATCGCCATGGTCGCCGTCGGCGCGGCCGCGGTCCCGAGCCGGTTCCTCGGAAAAATCGGCCGATGAGGGCCGGGAGACGATCGGACGGCCTGCCGGTTCGGCAGGCCGGGGCGCCGCGCACCGACTGGACCGAGGCGCAGGCGCGGGAGATCCACGACCTTCCGTTCCCGGAACTCCTCCACCGGGCGCAGAGCGTCCACCGCCTGCACTTCGATCCGGCCGTCGTCGAGACCGCGACGCTGCTTTCGATCAAGACCGGCGGCTGCCCCGAGGACTGCGGCTACTGCTCGCAGAGCGCGCGCTACGAGACGGGGGTGAAGGCGGGCAAGCTGATGGAAGTCGAGAGCGTGCTCGCCGAGGCGCGGCGGGCCAAGGCGGGCGGCGCCACGCGCTTTTGCATGGGCGCCGCCTGGCGCAGCCCCAAGGACCGCGACCTCGACGCCGTCTGCGCCATGATCGAGGGCGTGAAGTCGCTGGGCATGGAGACCTGCGTGACGCTCGGCATGCTGACGCCGTCGCAGGCCGGGCGGCTGGCGGCGGCGGGGCTCGACTACTACAACCACAACATCGACACCTCGCGGGCCTTCTATCCGGAGATCATCACCACGCGGACGCTGGACGACCGGCTGGAGACGCTCGCCAACGTGCGGGCCGGCGGCATCAAGGTCTGCTGCGGCGGCATCGTCGGCATGGGGGAGACGACCGGGGACCGCGTCTCGATGCTGGTCACGCTCGCAACGCTGGAGCGGCACCCCGAGAGCGTGCCGCTCAACATGTGGAACGAGATCGCCGGCACGCCGGTGGCAAAGAAGGCCAGGGCCGCCGAGCCGATCGCCTTCGTGCGGCTCGTAGCACTCGCGCGCATCCTGATGCCGGCGAGCGTGGTGCGGCTCTCGGCCGGCCGCCACGCCATGAGCGACGAGCTGCAGGCGCTGTGCTTCCTTGCGGGAGCGAACTCGATCTTCACCGGCGACGTCCTGCTCACCACCGGCAATCCCGGCCGCGACAAGGACGCCGACCTTCTCGGCAGGCTCGGCCTGCGCGCGGCGAGCCCCGCCATGAGCCCGTCGCCATGAACCCGTCGGCATGAGCCGGGCCATCGTCGTCACCGGCACGGACACCGGTATCGGCAAGACGGTGTTCGCCGCCGGGCTGGCCGGCCGGCTCGGGGCTTCCTACTGGAAGCCGGTGCAGTCCGGGCTCGACGGCGAAAGCGACAGCGAGACGGTCGCGCGGCTCGGCGGCATCCCCGCCGAGCGCATCCTGCCGGAAGCCTACCGGCTCGCCACGCCCGTCTCGCCGCATCGGGCAGCCGAGATCGACGGGGTCGAGATCGCCCCGTGGCGGCTGACGGTGCCGGACACGGCCGGCCCGCTGGTCATCGAAGGGGCCGGCGGGCTGATGGTGCCGCTGACCCGCCACGTCACCTTCCTGGACGTCTTCGCGCGCTGGCGCCTGCCGGTCGTGCTTTGCGCACGCACGCGGCTGGGAACGATAAACCACACGCTGCTTTCCCTCGCAGCCCTGCACGCCCGGTCGATACCGGTGCTCGGCGTCGCCTTCGTCGGCGAGGCCGAACCGGAAACGGAGCGCATCGTCGCCGACATGGGCAGGGTCGGCATCCTCGGCCGCCTGCCCTGGATCGAGCCGCTGGACAGGCAGGCGCTGCACCGGCGGTTCGAGGCGGCGTTCGACGCCCGCGACTTCACGGCCGTCCAGGGCGTGGCGGCCAGCGTTCAGAAGTGACGCAGGCTTTCCATCGCGCTGATGATCGCCGGGCCGATCAGCACGACGAACAGCGCCGGCATGATGAAGCAGACCAGGGGCACGGTCAGGGTGGCGGGCAGCCGGGCGGCCTTCTCCTCGGCCTTCAGCATGCGCTCGTTCCGGTACTCGGAGGAAAGGACCCGCAGGCTCTGGCCGAGCGGCGTGCCGTACTTCTCCGCCTGCATCAGCGTCGCGACGACGCTGCGTATGGCCGGCAGGCCGGTGCGGCGGGCGAAGTTCTCCAGCACCGCCCGGCGGTCCGGCAGGAAGCCGAGCTCCATCGCGGTGATGCCCAGCTCCTCTCCAAGTTCCGGGTAGCTTCCGCCCAGTTCCCGCGCCACCCGGTTGATCGCGGCGTCCAGGCTGCTTCCCGCCTCGGCGCAGATCACCATCAGGTCGAGCGCGTCGGGCACGCCGCGCTGGAGCGCCTGGCGGCGGCGGGCCGCCAAGTTCGCGACGTAGAGGTCGGGCGCGTAGAAGCCGCCCAGCGTGCCCGCCAGCGCGACCAGAAGCCGGGTCGTCCCCTCCATGTCCGGGGCCAAGGCCAGGGTCGACGCGAGGATGCCGCCGCCGGCGAGGAACGGCAGCGCGAGCTTCGCGCCGAGCCAGGCCGTCGCGGCGTCCCGGCCGCGCAGGCCCGCCGCTTCCAGGCGTTCGCGCAGCTTCTCGTCCATCGCCGAGCGCAGCTTCGACCAGCTGCCGAGGGTCCGCCAGAACTGCCGGCCGAGACCGGCCCGCTCGGCGCGCGGCGCATGGAGCCGGTCCCGCCGGGCCACGACGCGCCGGACGCGCAGCTCGGCCGGGTCCGGCAGCAGCGCGCGCCAGACCGCGGCGACGACCAGCGCCGCCGCCAGCCCGGCCAGCGCGGAGGCCAGGTCCTCGGTGCCGAGGCCGGCGGGAAGGAACGCTTGCGGGCTCATATCTCGAACCTCACCATCCTTGCCATCACGAAGACCCCGAGCGCCTGGAGCGCCAGCGCCCCCGCCCCCATGAGGCGCCCGAGCGGATCGACGAACAGGAGCGTCACGTAGTCCGGGCTCAGGACCAGCAGGATCGCCAGCATGAAGGCCGGCAACGCGCCGAGGATCATGGCGCTGGCGCTCGCTTCCGAGGCCATGGCCTTGATCTTGAGCCGCATCTGGCGCCGGCGCCGGAGGATGTCGGACAGGTTGGACAGGGTCTCGGAGAGGTTGCCGCCGGTCTCGCGCTGCACGGCGATGCTCACGACGAAGAACTTGAAGTCCGCGATGTCGAGCCTCCGGGAGGCGTCCCACAGCGCCTCCTCGATCGTGCGGCCGAACCGGATCGCGTTGGCGACCTGCACGAACTCGGTGCCGACCGGGGCCGCGATCTCCGTGCCGACGGCGGCCATCTGCTCGGTCACCGGCAGGCCGGAGCGCAGGCCGCGGACGATCAGGTCGATCGCGTCGGGGAACAGGGCCAGGAACCGCTTCGTGCGCCTGCGGATCAGCATGACCACGATCAGGTGCGGAACGCCGAGCCCGGCGAGGGCGGCGGCGGCGGCACTTGGGACCGGGCCGGCGCCCAGCGCGCCGCAGACCCCGGCGCCCAGCAGGCCGGTGGCGAGGCAGGCGGCGCAGTAGCCGCCGACCGACAGCCCGCGGCCCGTGCGGGCGAGGCGCTCGCGCAGCCGGCTCGTCCGCGGGACCAGCCGGCCGGCGGTCCGCTCCAGGACGAGCCAGAGGCCCTTGCGCTCCTCGATGCGGATGCTGGGACCCTGGCCGGCAGGGGCGCGGACCACCTGTCCGGACGCGCGCCCGATGCGCCGGTGCAGCCTGCGGCGAGCACCTCCGGCCAGCACCACGAGCAGCGATGCCGTCGCGGCCAGCGTGGCGAGGAAGACCAGCAGCACCGGGAGGAGAAGATCGCCGTTCATTCCATCGCCTCCAGCAGCGACCGGTCGAGCCCGTAATACTCCGCCCGCGGCGTGAAGAACGGCCGCAGCCCGGTCGAACGGAAGGTGCCGCGCAGGCGCCCGTCGGCGTCCTCGCCCTGGAACTCGTAGTGGAACAGGTCCTGGGTCGTGATGACGTCGCCTTCCCTGCCCACCACCTCCGTCACGCGGGTGATCCGCCGGACGCCGTCGCGCATCCGGCTGATCTGGATCACCATGTTCACCGCGGCGGCGATCTGGGCCCGGACCGCTTCCGACGGCAGGCGGACCCCCGTCATCGCCACCATGTTCTCGAGCCGGGTCAGCGCCTCGCGGGGGTTGTTGGCGTGGACGGTGCCCATGGACCCGTCATGGCCGGTGTTCATGGCCTGGAGCATGTCGAGCGCCTCCCCTCCCCGGATCTCGCCCAGGATGATGCGGTCGGGGCGCATCCGCAGGGCGTTGCGCACGAGTTCGCGCTGCGTGATCTCGCCCTCGCCCTCCAGGTTCGGGGGACGCGTCTCGAGCCGGACGACGTGCGGCTGCTGGAGCTGCAGTTCCGCCGCGTCCTCGATCGTCACGACCCGCTCGCCGGTGTCGATCATGCGCGACAGCGCGTTCAGCAGGGTCGTCTTGCCCGATCCGGTGCCACCGGAGATTAGGATGTTCAGGCGCGCGCGGCACGCGATCCGCAGCACCGTCGCCATCTGCGGCGACAGGTTGTTCTGCCGCTCCATCACCTCGATCGTAATCTTCTTCTTGGAGAATTTCCGGATCGAGATCGTCGGGCCGTCGATGGCCAGCGGCGGGATGATGATGTTGACCCGGCTGCCGTCGGGAAGCCGGGCGTCGGCGAGCGGCACCGACTCGTCGACCCGGCGCCCGACGCGCGAGACGATGCGCTGGGCGACGTTCATCACATGCGCATCGTCGCGAAAGACGATGCCGGTCGCCTCGAGCTTGCCGCGCCGCTCCACATAGACTTGGCGCGGCCCGTTCACCATGATGTCGGTCACGGTCTCGTCGGCGAGCAGCGGCTCCAGCGGGCCGAGGCCCAGCATGTCGTTGAGCAGCACCGTGACCAGATCGCGCTGCTCCATCCCGTTGAGCTGGAGACGCTTCTCCCCCGCGATCTCGGCGACGATGTCGCCGACCTGGCGCGCAAGCTCGCCCCTGGGCAGGGCGGAGGCGACCGACAGGTCCATGCGTTCCAGCAGCAGGGGCTGCACCACTTCCTTCGCCTGCTCCACCGGCGACGGGCCGGGGCGCGCCTCGGCCGGCGGCCGGGCGTCGGTCTGCGGCCGCGCGGGGCGGTGCAAGGCCTCCACCGCGTAGGTGACGGCGTCGCGGCGCGCCAGATCGTCGAGTGCCTGCCATTCCGGCGCGAGCAGGTCGCGCGCGGTCGCCTCGACCGCCTCGGCGAGCTTGCCCCGGGCGAGGGCACCCGCCCCGGCGCCCAGGCGCGAGGCCGCCGCGTCCGCGAGGCGGTGGGCCAGGGCCTCGCCGCCCGGGGACGCGTTCCCCGTTTCCGGCGCGACCGCCGCCGGCGGTGGGAGGGGCGGCGGGTGGCGGGACGGCGGGCGGGGGGGCGACGTGCGGCGGCCGAACACGGCTCAACCTCCTCCCTTGACGATCCGTTTCCAGAGCGACGGCGGCGCGGTCCGGGACGGGTGGACGGCATCGGCCAACCGGCCGAACGCCGCCGCCGCCCGGCAGCGGGGCGCGCTGCGGGCCACCGGCATGCCGGCCCGGGCACTCGCGAGGAACGCCTTGGGTTCGAACGGGACCTCGATCGCGACCGGCATCCCGATCGCCTTCTCGATGTCGGCCCGGCCCACCTCGCAACGGCCCGGCGCGCCGGCATGCGACGCGACGACCAGTATCCGCCGCGCGGCATCGCTCCCGGCACTGCCGCCACCTGCGGAAAGGTGCCGCCACAGCCGGACCGTATCGCGCAGGCCGGCGAGGGAATAGTCGGTCACGAGCACCAGCCGGTCGCCCGGCGCCGGCGCGGGAAGGCTGGCGACGTCGCCGCGCGGCAGGTCGAGCACGATCTCCTCGAACCCGTCCCGCAGCAGCGAGAGGACGGGAGCGAGCCCCGCCTCGCGGATCTCCACGCGGCGGTCGGGCCCCTCCTCCGCGCACAGCAGGGACAGGCGGTCGGTCACCTTGACCGCCGCGCGCTCCAGGAAGAGCTCGTCGACGCGGTCCGGGTCGGCGAGCGCCTCGCCGAGCCCCCGCCCCGGCTCGCAGTCCAGGGCGAGCGCCGTGGTGCCGAAACGGAGGTCGAGGTCGAGCAGCACGGCCTTGCGGCGGCACGCCTGCGAGAGCGTCCATGCCAGGTTGACGGCCACGCTGGTCGCGCCGACGCCGCCCCTCGCCCCGAGCACCGCGACGAGGCGGCCGCGCGACGACGGGTCCGACCGGGCCTCGCCCCGCGCCGCCCGCTCGGCGATCCGGTCGGCGATCCGGTCGAGGGCGTCGGCGAGCGAGCGCTCGTCCAGGGGCTTGACCAGGTAGTCCTCTATGCCGAGCGCCAGGAGCGAACGGAAGAGGCCGACGTCGTTGGCCGTCCCGAAGGCCACGACGCGCGTACCGGGATCGCACAGATCGGCCAGGGCCTCCATCGACGGCATCGGGTCGGCCTGCCCGTCGAGGTCGAGCATCAGGATGCCCGGCGTCGGCCCCTGGGCCAGCGCCGCGGCGGCGGTCGCGAGGCCCCCCTCCACCGCCGCCGCGGGCCAGCCACGCGCCGCCTGGACCCGGCGGACCACGGCGGCGGAGGCCTCTTCGTTCACGAACGCCGCGCTCGGCATCCTTTCCCCACCCATCCCTCAGTCTCCCGAACTCGGCGGCCCGGACGTCGCGGAGAAGGAGCTTTCCCCGAGCAGCGGCTTCGTCGCGCCCTGCAGGTAGCGCCGGACCCCGGCGGCCATCACCGACCCGTCGGCGTCCCCGACCGGGCGGCCGGCAACGAGGTCGCGCGGGTCCGTGACCATCAGCGCGAGGTTGCGCTTGGTGGCGCAGCCGAAATTCGGGATCGGGCGGTTCGCGTACCGGTCCGCGGCCGTCTCGCCCGGGAAGCCGCCGCAGGACGGGACGTCGACGGCGGCGCGCTCGACCACGACCGCGACCGTGCCCGCCGGGACCGGCGACGTGAACGGCAGGCGCAGCGGCTCGGCCGCGATGCCGAGCCGCGCGAGGAAGGAAGCCACCGCCGCGGTACGCGCCGCGGCCGCGGGTCCATCGCCGGCGAGGACGGCGACATGGTCGCGCCCGTCGAGCCGGACGTCGCGCAGGAAGGCATCGAGACGCACCCGCTCGACCGGTCCCATGTCCGGCACCCCCTGGGCGAACTCGACGACGTGCCCGACCCGGACCAGCTCGACCGACGGGCGGCCCAGCTCCTCGGGCGCGGGCCCCGGCGGATCGAGCGCGCAGGCGGCCAGGAGCAGGACTGCGAGAAGCGACGGGCGGATCATCGGACGACCTCCTTCTCAGGGCGATGGGCCCAGGGCAGCGGGCCCAGGGCAACGGGCTCAGTGCAGCAGGAAACCGACCGGGCCGGACAGGGCCGACGCGGCCGTGCGGGGGTGCTCGCGCCGCCATTGCGCCCCGAACATTATCCGCTCGACGTCGTGCGGCGGCAGCAGCCCGTCCACCGGCGACGCGAGGAGCCGTTCGCTCACCGGCGCCACCGTGTAGGGCGTCACGATGATGACCAGCTCGGTCTCGGTGCGCTGGAACGCGGTCGACCGGAAAAGCGTGCCGAGCACGGGGAGGTCGCCGAGCCCGGGGAACTTCGACAGGTTCTCGTCGCCCTCCTGCCGCAGCAGTCCGGCGATCGCGAAGCTCTGGCCGCTCGCAAGCTCGACCGTGGTCTCGGCGCGCCGCGTCGTCAGCGCGGGGATGGAGAAGCCGCCGACGTCGACCGCGCCCTGGGAGGAAAGCTGGCTGACCTCCGGCCGGACGTGCAGGTTGATCCGCCCATCGTCCAGCACCGTCGGGGTGAAGGCGAGCGAGACGCCGAACTGCTTGAAGACGACCGAGGTCCCGTCCTCGTCGCCGGGATAGACGATCGGGAACTCGCCGCCCGCGAGGAAGCTGGCGGTCTCGCCCGAGAGCGCCGTCAGGTTCGGTTCGGCCAGGATGCGCACCAGCCGGCTGCCTTCCATGGCGTCGATGATGCCGTTCACGTCCAGGCCGCCGCCCGAGAAGCTCGCGATCACGCCGCTGGAGACGGCGCCGGCGAAGGGGTTGGCCGTCAGCAGGCCGAGGGCGAAGTTGCCGAAGGCCGCGGTGGCGTCGAGGCTGAAACCCAGGTTCTTGGAGACGTCGCGGCTCATCTCCGCGACCCGGACCCGGAGATTGACCTGGGTCGGCGCCGAGACCGAGAGACGGTTGATGACGAAGTCGTCGCCCCCGGCGATGACCGCCGCCAGCCGGCGGGCGTCCTCCGCCTGGCGGGGCGAGGCGACGGTGCCCTCCAGCACGACGGCGTTGCCGACGGTGGACACCTGGAGAGGCGTGCCGGGCATCAGCTCCGACAGCGCGTCCCCGAGCCGGGCGAGGTTGTGGCTGACGGTCACGGGCGCGTCCAGCATCAGGACCTCGTCCCCGTCCGCGGCGATCAGCGTCGTCTCGCCGATGGTCTTGCCGTAGAGATAGATCAGCGTCGGCGACTTGACCTGGACGTCCGCGATGGCGGGGTCGGCGACGAACACGGTCGCCGCCGCGCGGGGAAGGCGGAGGACGCGGCCCTTGTTGACCTCGACCGCGATCGTCTCCGCCCATGCGGCGCCGAACCAGGCCAGCGACAGCATGAGACCGAACAGGAGGATGCGGCCGAGCCTTGCGGCCCGCGGACGCAGAGTGTCAGAACTCGATTTCACGCGCTTCCGCTCCCCTGAGCACCACGACGGTCGGGCGCCGGACCGGCATCGGCCCGCCCGCGGACGGCGCCGGCGGCGGTGCGACTTCGAGATAGAGGTCCCTGTCGACGATGGGAACGGGACCGGTGGCCGGCTCGACCGGCTGCTCCGCGTCCCCGTCGTTGCCCAGGCTGCGCAGGGACAGGGACAGCGTGCCCATCTGGATGGCCAGGGCCACCTTCTCCGCCATCTTCTGGGTCACCTCCAGGGTGGCGGTCCGCCCGGGCGCCGCGTCGGCAGGCTGGGTCGCGAGCCTCTGGTCGATGGCCAGCACCCGGACGGACTCGAGCACCGTCACCGCGAACTGGCGGCCATCGCCGCCCTCGTTCATGCGCGAGGTCAGGATCAGGTCGACGCGGTCGCCGGGAAAGACGAAGCCGGCATTGCCCGAGGTCGCGGTGATCGGCACCGTGGCCGCGCGCATGCCGCGCTCCAGGACGGCCGCGAGGAACCCCCGCTCGCCCGGCCGCACGAAGCGCGCGTCGGTCACGGGTTCGCCGGCGAGCACGGGGACCCGCGAGACGGCGCCGACGAAATCCTCTTCCGGGCGCTGTCCCTGGACGATGTGGGCGGGAGAAAGCGCCTCGTCCGGCCAAGCCTGCCAGCGTAGCTGGCCGGCCTGGAGGAAATGCCCGGGAGGCAGGTCGACGGCCGCGACCAGCACCATGGTCGCCGGCCGCTCGGCCGGCGCCTCGACGACCGGGACGGAGGCCAGCAGCGCCTCGCGCTGGGCCTCCAGCCAGTCGCGCGCGACGATGGCGCTGCCGCCGGCGGCGGCGAGGGCGACGATGGCGAGGACCAGGGACCTCATTTCGGGGACCTCATGAGCCGGCTCCTCAACCCGCCAGCGCCGGGATCGCGCTCGCCAGCCCGCCGGCGGCGATCGCGACGCCGTAGGGTAGCTCGCGCGCGATCAGCCCGTCGCGAAGACGCACGCTGCCGACGGCACCCGCGGCGCGGGCGAGAAGGAAGCGGGAGCGCCCGACCACCAGCACGGACATGGCCCCGCCCGTCAGGGCCATCACCGCGAGCAGCAGGGGCAGGTCGGCCGCCCCCGCCCACAAGGCCGCGACGGCGAGCAGCTTCGCGTCGCCGCCGCCGATCCGGCCCCAGGCGAACAGCACGAAGCCTACCGCGAGCACGGCGCCGGCGGCGGCGAAGGCGGAGAGATCCAGCCGGTCGGGCCGGACCAGGAGATGAGCCGGGTAGAGGAGCGCCATCGCGCCGACCAGGACGTTCGGGATGCGATAACGCAGGAGATCGGTCGTTGCGGCAGCCGCCAGCAGGCAGCAATAGCCGACCAGGGGAAGAGCTTCGATCATTGCGGGCGTCCCACGGGAGGGGGGATCGAAAGGACGACCGTGACATACGTGGCCGGGACGCACGCGGCCGGCCCGCCCGAGGGCCGGCCCGCGCACGCCGGACGCGTCATTCGGTCGGGGTCGTATCGCCACCGGTGGTATCGCCGCCGGTCGTGTCGCCGCCCGTCGTATCGCCGCCGGTGGTCCCGCCGCCGCCCGTCGCGGGAGTCGCGCTGTTGAGCTGCGTCGAGACGGTGGTGAACATCGAACGCAGCGAACCGCCCATGCTGTTCAACGCGACGATGGCCGCGACCGAGACGAGCGCCGCGATCAGGCCGTATTCGATTGCAGTAGCCCCCGACTCGTCGGAGACGAACTTCCTGAGCGAGCAGAACTTCATGATTGCCTCCTCATCCGTCCCGGCACGATCACTTGCGCGCCGTCCCCAAACGTTAGCGGTAACCCGAAGGCGGGTCTGTAAAGAGATTGTTGGGAAGAGCCGCCGGTTTTCCTAAAATGCCGAAGATAGGCTCAGGATTTGACGCCGGCGCCGATCTGGGCCGTCGCGAAATCGGGATAGGCGATGCTGCCCGGAAGGCCGGGGACGGCGCGCATCAGGGTCAGACGGTGCTCCATCCCCCTGAGGCGCACCGTCACGAGCGGCAGGATGCCACCGGGCGACGCGGGGTCGCCGATGCCGCTCCACCGGTATTCGAGGACGACGTTGGCCGGCCCGATTCCCGGATGGATCGCCTGCATCTCGCCGAGGACGGCCTGGAAGCTGCCGGTGCGGACGACGGCCCCGCCGGTGCACGCGATCTCGCTGCCGCCGGAGCAGGTGACGATGCCGCCCGACGGCAGGGACGCGAGGCTCGCGACCGGCTCGACGATCGCGGCTTCGCGCGCGCCGCGCCGCGTCGCCTCGGAGGCGCGGTGGAAATCGAGGAGCACGAGGGAGAAGTCGACGATCGCGAAGCCGAGCGACAGCATGCCGGGCAGCACCAGCGCGAACCCCACCAGCGTGCCGCCGCCGGTCGAGCGCAGCAGCGCCGCGAGGCCGCGGTCACCGGCCGACATAGGCCTGCTCGTGGCTGAGCGTCAGGGTGAAGCCGGCGACCCCCGCCAGCGCCACGAGGCCCGGGACCATGGGATCGAACGGGACCTCGGCGGTGAAGCGGACGACGGGGACGCTGGACTGGCCGACCGGGGCGGTCGCGAAGGACGCGGTCAGCCGCGCCTCGGGACGGGCCCAGTTGGACGCGAGCAGCGGACCGGCGCCGTCGAGGGTACCGGTGCGCACGAGGTTGAAGGCCGTCCCGAGCACGCCCTCGCTCGCAGGCTCGCCGCTGCGCGCCGAATAGAGCACGCCCGCGCGCAGCCCCTTCTCGATCGCCTCCGCCTGGACATAGGCGCGCCCGATCTCGAGGAAGCCCGCGAGCATCAGGAACAGGAGCGGCGCCACCAGCCCGAACTCGAGGGCGGAACTGCCGCGCTGGTCGTGCAGGAATTTCCGGATGCGGGCGATCATGTCAGTCCACCAGCCTGACATTCGCATGGAAGCCGGGATCGACGCCGGGCGACAGGGGGCGGACGAACTCGCCGTAGAGGGCGCCCTCGGGCGCCTCGTCGACCGTCTCGGTCATGAACACCTCGACGAAGTTCCCGTTCGTCGGATAGGTGTGCCGGCCGCGCACGCCCTCGGCGACGCATTCCAGGACGGCGACCTTGAGCAGGCGGCGCGCCGGGCCGTTGGACGCGACCGGCTGCGAAGGCGCGCCGTCGTGTTCGGGGTCGTGCGGATGCGCGGCATCGACGACGAGGTTCGGGCCCGGCGGCGTTACGGGGGCGAAGCCCTCCGGCAGGGATTCCGGCAGCGGCCACAGCGTCTGCCGGCCGCTGCGGGCGAAGGTCTCGCCCGTCTCGTAGAGATAGACCTGATACCGGGTCGCCCCGGCGAGGTCGCCCGGCGGAGAGCCGCCATGCCTGGCGTGCCAGTAGCCGTCAAGGTCCCACTCCCCGCTCCCGAAGGTCGCGTCCGGGTCCGAGACCTGGTTGGCGTCACGGGGATAGTTGATGACGTTCGGAGCGGGCCAAGGCCCGCCCCCGGGCAGGTCGAAGCGGGTGTTCAGCCCGTCCCGGATCTGGTTGAACTTGACGCCGGGCGCGGTCGTCACGTCGAGGGAGTAGCACTCCGCCGGCTCCACCGCGGCAAGCGCGTTCGACAGGGCGCTCGCCCCGATCGTCCCGTCGGGCAGCGCCAGGAGGCCGAAATTGCCCGGCGCCCAGGAACCGCCACTCGGCGGCGGCTTCAGGCGGATCAGCCGGCCGATGGTCGCCGGGTCGTCGAGGTCGAAGCCCTGGTCCGCTTCGGCGGGATCGCAGAGCATCAGCGGCGGGGCGTCGCAGATATAGGGGCGGGGCTGGGCGACGGCGCGCGCGGTCATGGCCGCCGAGCGGGAGCGGCCGGTCGCCGTCATCACGTCGCCGAGCAGGAAGTCGACGCGCTTGGGGGCCAGCACGACGTCGAGGAACAGGCTGTCCTCGTCGCCGGCGGCCGGCACCGGCTCCGGGGCGACCGCACTGAAGAAGCGGACCGATTCCACGCTCAGCGCGCCGCCGTCGCCGGGGATGCCGCTGGTCTGGCTGATGGCGTCGACCGCCAGCCGCCGGGCCCGGTCCTGCGCCCCGGGCCGCCCGTCGAGCTGCGTCGCCCCGGCCATCGCGCCCGCGTCCGCCCGGTGCTGCATCTGCGCGCGCAGCACCGACATGCGGCCGATGTCGAGGGCGAGCGCTCCGGCGCCCAGCGCCGCCGTCGCGAAGAACGCGGTGTAGACGGCCACGCCGCCGCGGTCGGCGCCGACCAGGCGGCGGATCGCCGCGGCGAGGCGTTTCGGTGCGGTGCGTCCCATGGCCCCCTCCCCGGCTGCGGCCCGTGACGGGCTCGTCGAACAGGTGTCCGATCAGGGTAGGTTAGCGCCGGCCGGGGCGGGGTTCAGTTAAGGGTTTGTTGAGAAAACCGCGGGGTTTTAGGCAAAGGCTCACGCGCGCCGGCGCATCAGGCCCTTGACCTCCGACAGCCGGAACAGCCCGGTGGCGAAAGCCAGCAGCCCGTAGGCCGCGGCCCCGGCCAGGACCAGCAGCCCGAGCGCTGCGAGCGCCGACAGGTCGCCGGCCAAGCCGGACCGTCCGCCGGCCAGGGACGCGAGCCAGGCATTGGCCGCGAACAGGGCGGCCGCCATCCCCGCGGCGGCGACGAGCATCCGCGGCAGCTTGCGCTTCAGGCGGCGGTCGGGGACGAAATGCCGGCGCCGCCAGAGGATGAAGGCCAGCAGCCCGCAATTGACCCAGGCGGCGGCGGACGTCGCGAGCGCGAGGCCGACCGGCCCGAGCGGGGCCATCAGGGCGACCTTGAGCGCCACGTTGACCGCCACCGCGACGCCGGCGATCTTCACAGGCGTCGCGGTGTCGGAACGCGCGAAGAAGCCCGGGATCAGGCATTTGATCAGCACGAAGGCCGGCAGGCCGACCGCATAGGCGCGCAGGACGTCGGCGGTCGCGGCCGCGTCGGCGGCGGTGAAGGCGCCCCGGCGGAACAGCGCGTCCAGGATCGGCCCGGCGACCACGAGGAAGGCGATCACCGCCGGCAGGGTCAGGACCAGCACGTATTCCAGGGCCCGGTTCTGGCTGTCGGATGCCGCCGCCCCGTCCCCGGCGCCGAGCTGGCGCGACAGCTGGGGAAGCAGCACCGTGCCGACCGCGACCCCGATGACGCCCAGCGGGAGCTGGTTGAGGCGGTCGGCGTAGTAGAGGTAGGAGACGGCGCCCGTCGGCAGGAAAGTCGCGATCAGCGTGTCCACGAACAGGCTGATCTGGGTCAACCCCGCCCCCAGCACCGCCGGCCCCAGCACGAGCAGGAACCGCCGCACGCCCGGCGTCATCCGCGGCAGGCCGAGCGCCAGCGAGAGCCCGGCGCGGCGCGCCTCCCAGGCGAGGTAGAGGAACTGCGCGATTCCGGCGGCGAAGACGCCCCAGGCCAGGGCATGGCCGGCGGTCGGCAGCAGCGGTGTCAGGCCGAGGAGCGCCGCGATGAAGCAGAGGTTCAGCAGGATCGGGGCGGCGGCCGCGGCGGCGAAGCGGTTCAGGCTGTTGAGCGCGCCGCCCAGCAGCGATACCAGGGTGATGAACAGCAGATAGGGAAAGGTGATCCGGGTGAACTCGACCGCGAGCGCGAACTTCCCGGGATCGTCGGTGAAGCCGGGAGCCAGCACGTGCAGCAGCCAGGGCATTCCGGCCAGCGCGCCGACGAGCAGCGCCACCTGGACCGGCAGCGCGAAGGCGAGCACCTGTTCGGCGAAGCGTTGGGCTGCCAGGCGCCCCTCGCGCACGAGCAAGCCGGAGAACTGTGGCACGAAGGCCGAATTGAAGGCACCCTCGGCGAACAGCGCCCGAAAATGGTTGGGCAGCCGGAACGCGACGAAGAAGGCGTCGGCGACCGGTCCCGCACCCAGAAGGGCTGCGGTGAGGACGTCGCGGACGAAGCCCAGGATGCGGCTGACGAGGGTCAGTCCGCCGACGGAGGCGATATGACGAAGCAAGGACGGACCCGCGGGAACGGCTGTCGGACCCCTTCCGTGTAGCCGATCCCGAGGGGCGGCGAGAAGACGATATCGTGACCAGGCGAGGATTCGAATGACCACCGAGACCCCCTTTCCCCACCCCGGCCCGCTCGCGGACCCGGAATGGCTCCACCGCCACCTCGACGATCCCGGCCTGCGCATCGTCGACGTCCGCAGCGGGGCCGACGCGTTCCGGCAGGCGCACGTGCCGAACGCCGTGCATGCCGACTACGCCGCCGCCGGCTGGCGCGCCGCCGCCGAGGGGGCGCCCGGCATGCTGCCGCCGGTCGACCGCCTGTGCGACCTCGTGTCCTCGCTCGGGATCGGCAACGGCACGCTGGTCGTGCTGGTGGCGAACGGGCTCACGGCCGGCGACTTCGGCAACGCCGCCCGCGTCTACTGGACGTTCAAGGTGCTCGGCCACGACCGGGTGACGATCCTGCGCGGCGGGCTCGCGGGCTGGACGTCCGACCCCGCGCGCCCGGTGGAAGCGGGGCCCGGCGCCGATCCCGAGCGCCGGCCCTTCACGGCCAGCTACCGCCCCGGGCTGCGCGCGGCGGTCGACGAGGTCGAGAACGCCAGCGAGACCGGCCACAGCGTCCTCCTGGACGCCCGCAGCCTGGCGCAGCACCGCGGCGAGGAGAAGAGCCCCGCCGCGCGGGTGCCCGGGACGATCCCCGGCGCGATGTGGCTGGACTGGGAGCGGCTGTATTCCGCCGGCGAGCTGAAGACGCCCGCGGGAGCGGTGCCGGAGGACAAGCCCGTCATCGCGTTCTGCAACACCGGCCACTCCGCCGCCCTGGCCTGGTTCGTCCTGAGCGAGGTCGAGGGGCGCCCGGACGTCTCGCTCTACGACGGCTCGATGTCGCACTGGACGCAGGACCCGTCCCACCCCGTCGTGGCCGGGGGTACTTGAGCGCAGGCCCGGGCAGCGGCAAGGGCAGAGAACGGCACGCAGGACGGTGCGAAGAGCGGTGCGGGGGGTGCCTGCGCTCCCCGCATGCCTCCCGCGCGTTTATTTCCTTGATCCGTGCGCGCGAATGGTCATTTATGTGCCGTCTGATTTGACCAGCGAGTGCCGGGCAATTCGTGGCCACCCACCAAGGTAGACCTCCTTGTCCGGATCGTCCTCCGGGGCGGCGCTTAATGGAATATTCATCAGACGGACGTTGACTGGCGGCGAGGCGGCAGGCATAAGGCTGCGCCCACGCTTGTTCTATTTTTTGGCACTCACTCCTTCTGACCGGAGCCTTGCATGCCCCGTACGACTCCGCTCGCCGATCTGCGGAATATCGGTATCATCGCACACGTCGACGCCGGGAAGACGACCACGACCGAGCGGATCCTGTACTACACGGGTCGCAAGCACACGGTGGTCGACATCCACGACACCAAGGACCTGAAGACGTCCACGACGACCGACTACATGGAGCAGGAGCAGAAGCGCGGGATCACGATCCAGTCCGCTGCCGTCTCCTGCTTCTGGAAAGACAAGAAGATCAACGTCATCGACACGCCCGGCCACGTCGACTTCACCATCGAGGTGAACCGGTCGCTGCGCGTGCTCGACGGCGCGGTCGTGGTGTTCGACGGCGTCGCCGGCGTGGAGCCGCAGTCGGAGACGAACTGGCGCCTGGCGGACAACTACCGGGTCCCGCGCATCTGCTACGTCAACAAGATGGACCGTAGCGGCGCGAACTTCCGGCGTTGCGTCGACATGATCAAGAACCGCCTCGGCGCGCGTCCGCTGCCGATCCAGCTTCCGCTGGGTTCGGAAGACAACTTCCGCGGCATGATCGACCTCGTCGAGATGAAGGCGTACCTCTGGTTCTCGGACGAGAAGGACGCCAAGATGGAGGTCTGGGAGATCACCGACGACCTCGCGGCGAAGCTGAACATCGACGTCGCCGAGGACCTGGAGATCATCAAGAGCGTCTCCGCCTATCGCCAGGAGCTGGTCGAGACCTGCCTGGAGATGGACGAGGCGGCGATGGAGGCGTATCTCGACAGCGGCGAGGATCCGGACGCCGAGACGCTGCGCGCCTGCCTGCGCAAGGGCACGGTCAAGTCGGTCTTCAACCCGGTGCTGTGCGGCTCCTCGTACAAGAACAAGGGCGTTCAGCAGCTCCTGGACGCCGTCGTCTGGTACCTGCCCGCCCCCACCGACGTCGAGAACATCGCGACCGTCGATGCGGACGGCAACCCGGTCGGCGAGCGCAAGAGCTCGGACGAGGAGCCGTTCGCCGGCCTCGCGTTCAAGGTGATCAACGACACCTACGGCTCGCTGACCTTCGTGCGCGTCTATTCGGGCGTCGTCAGCAAGGGCATGTCGGTCCTGAACTCCACGCGCGGCAAGCGCGAGAAGATCGGCCGCATGGTCGAGATGTTCGCCAAGGACATGAGCCCGCTGGACGAGGCCCGCGCCGGCGACATCGTCGCCTTCGTCAGCCTGTCGGAGACCGACACCGGCGATACGCTGTGCGACGCGTCCAAGCCGGTGATCCTGGAGCGCATGCGCTTCCCGGACCCCGTCATCAGCGTCTCGGTCGAGCCGAAGAACAAGGGCGACCAGGAGAAGTTCTCGACCGCGCTCGGCAAGATGGTCCGCGCCGACCCGTCCCTGCGGCTCGAGAGCGACCGCGAGACCGGCCAGACCATCCTGCGCGGCATGGGCGAGCTGCATCTCGAAGTGACGCTCGACCGCATGCGGACCGAGTTCGGGGTGGAAGGCAACATGGGCCGTCCGCAGGTGGCGTATCGCGAGACGATCACCGGGCCGGTCGAATACACCTACACCCACAAGAAGCAGACCGGCGGCTCCGGCCAGTACGCCGAGGTCAAGATCGTGTTCGAACCGCTCGAGCGCGGCCAGGGCTTCAAGTTCGAGGACAAGGTCGTCGGCGGCTCGATCCCGCGCGAGTACATCCCGTCGGTGCAGAAGGGCCTGGAAGTGCAGAAGGAGGACGGCGTCCTCGCCGGCTATCCGACGGTCGACTTCAAGGCCAGCCTGATCGACGGCAAGTACCATGAGGTCGACTCCAACGCGCTGACCTTCGAGATCGCGGCCAAGGCCTGCTTCCGCGAAGGGATGCGCAAGGCGAGCCCGGTCCTGCTGGAGCCGGTGATGAAGGTCGAGGTGGTGGCCCCCGAGGAGTATCTCGGCGACATCATCGGCGACATCAACCGCCGTCGCGGCCTGATCCTCGGCCAGCTCGAGCGCGGCACGAACACCGCCGTCGAGGCCCATGTGCCCCTGTCGGAGATGTTCGGCTACATCGGCCAGCTGCGCGGCATGACCTCGGGCCGCGGCTCCTACACGATGGAGTTCTCGCACTACGACCCGGTGCCGAAGAACGTCGCGGAAGAGATCGTCGCGGCGAGCTCGACGAAGGCGGCCTGACGGCTCGCTGGAATCCGGCCAAACGAGGAAGGGCCGCCCCGGATCGACCGGGGCGGCCCTTTTTCGTTGGGTGAGATGGCCGTCCCGGCCTTGGAGCATTTCCGGATGAACCGGAAACGCTCGGGGACTTCGTGTCCCTCAAGCGCCGGCGCCGCATCCGCGGCTTTGCTTTCGCCCCTGGCGGGGCGGGGGCGCGGTCGCGCCCCTGAGGGTTTCCGGACGAGCCGGAAACCCTCTAGTCGAGGTCGCGCTCCAGGGCGATCTCGCCCGGGACGGGGCTGAAGCCCATGCTGTTCCAGAACGGCCCGGCCGCAACCGACGTTTCGGCGACGAACAGGAAAACCCGGCGGATCCCGTCGGCCCTCAAGCTCGCCAGCGCCCGCTCGACCAGGACCCGGCCGACGCCTTCGAAGCGGAATTCCGGGTCCACCGCGATGTGGTTGACGGAGCCGCGGACGCCGATGCTGCCGGCGAGCACGGCTCCCACCACCTCTCCCCTGCGGCTGCCGTCCTGCCGGCGGGCGAGGTAGGACGCATCCCCCTCGCGCGACAGCACCTTGGCCAGCAGCCCTTCGTCCTCCCAGTCGCAGAAGGCGACTTCGGGAAAGCGCTCGAAGAACGTCGCGACCTCGGCAGCGTCGCCGGCGGTCATCCGGTCGACGCTCCAGGCGAGCACGGGCTTTTCCAGCGCCGCGCGCATCGCCGGCCCCTACTCTTCCGTCTCGTAGGGCGAGTCCGGCAGCGAGAAGGAGATCGCAAGGAGGTCGCGATGGCCGGGCACGTCGCCGGCCGCCGAGATCGGCGTCACGTAGTGCTTCATCCGCCGGTCCTCGAACCAGAGGGTGTCAAGCGGCCGCTCGAAGGTGCGCGAGGCGAGGCGCTCGCCCTCGCTGGTGTAGACGCTGCTTTCGCCGCCGACCACGCCGACGCGGTTGATCAGATGCACGCCCGCGAACGGGTAGCCGTCGCAGTGCACGCCTTCCGGCGTGATCGGCGTCGTGCTGCCGGGGGCGACGACGATGCGGATCATGTGGATCTGGCAGATCCACGTGCGCAGGCGGTATTCCTGCGGAAGCGGATACTGGTCGAAGTCGTAGCGGACGAGCTCGTTGAAGAACGGATTGTCCACCGTCTCCACCTCGACGTCGCCGAAATGCCGCTCCTTGCCGCCGACATAGGCGTTCTGCCGCTCGCTCTGGTAGTAGCGGATGTGGTTGCGGCGGGTCATCGAGCCCGTGCGGGGGTCGAAGTCGAAGTCGCTGTAGCGGCGCACGCGATAGCAGCCTTCGCCGCCGCCGTAATAGGGATCGGGATCGAGCCGGTCCCAGAACGCCTGGAGGGCCGCGACATGCGGCTTCAGGTCGTCGTCGATGATGAACTCGTCGCCGCCGGCGAGCGCGTAGAGGTCGCGCTCGACGCCGGCCCGGATGTCCTTGGAGACGCGGAGTTTCCGGGCGGCGGCGCCGGTCGGCAGAGTATCAACGGCAGCGGTCATGTGCAGGCCTCATGGCAGGAGTGAACGGAGCTACATCGGAAGCTCGCGCAGCAGCGTGAGCCCGAGCATGCCGGTGAGCACCGTGGCGAACAGGCTGCGCGTCAGCACCCCGACGAGGATCGTCGGAACCGCAGCCCAGAGTTCGAGATTGGAGAACCCGAGATCGACCGCCCCCTCGCGCAGCACCAGGGCGGGCAGCAGCATCGCGGAGACCACCGAGATCGGGACATAGGCGAGCCAGACCCGCCACGCGTCGGGCAGCGACCGCTTCGACAGCAGCCAAGCCGGCAGCAGGCGCGGCAGATAGGTCACCAGCGTCATGCCGACGATGGTCAGGAAGACCGCCGACTGATCCATTTCTCCGCTCCCAGGCCGAGGGTGGCGCACAGCACCGTGGCCACGACGATGTTCCAGTAGTCCAGGCCCGCGAGGGCGGCGGCGCAGGCGGTCAGCCCCGCGGCGAGGCCGACCAGGAACTGAAGCCGCGTGCGTACCATCATCGCCAGCAACGCGATGAACATGGCGGACAGCGCATAGTCGAGCGCCAGCACCTCGATCCCCACGAGGACGGGTCCGGCGATGACGCCCAGAACCGTTCCGAAGACCCACGACCCGTGGGCCGTCGCGTTGACGGCGATCGCCTCCCCCTTGTCGAGGGGGCCGCTCTCGAAGCGCGCGGCGTGGAGGGCGAAGGCCTCGTCCGTCAGCCCGTAGGAGAAGAAGGCGATCTCGTACCAGCGCCAGCCGCGCAGATGGGGCGACATCGCCGACGACATCAGCATGTGGCGCAGATTGACGATGAAGGTCGTCGCCACGATGACGACCGGGTCCGCCGAGAGGGCGATCAGCTGCACGGCGACCAGCTGGGAGGCGGCGCCGAGCACCATGACGCTCATCAGCACCGCCATCAGGGGAGACAGCCCGGTTTCCAGGGCCAGGATGCCGAATGCGATGCCCACCGGCAGGTAGCCGAAGGCCATCGGCATCGCACGCGACAACCCGGTGATCCAGCCCGAAGAGGATACGGCGTTGTCGATGCTCATACGTCCCCGCGCCAGGTCGCCGTCACCCCGGGTCGCGTCGCGCGATGTCCGGTCGGGTCCAGAGCGCGCAAGATAATATGCAGTTAATGGGAATTCAAGTATTCACATATAAACATACATGAGAATTCATAATATAATAAAAAGACAACGTGGGTGCCCTCGGCGAGTACCGGGCTACTTTGCGGATGCGGGTGCCGGCGCCCGGGGAGCGATCCGGTACGACACCGCGGTGGCGAGGCGGTCGAGCGCGGACGCCTCGTCGATGACCGGCGACAGCGGCCCGAGGATGTCGGCCCGCGCCGCGCCGGCGCCGTCGGCGAGAGCCAGCCGGCCGGGCGTCCGCCCGGAGACCAGCGAGCCATCGAACGGCACCACGCCCAAGCTCCGGAGGCCGACGAGCGGGAGGCCCACGCCCTCGCCCGCCAGCGGCAGGCCCGACAACGGACGGAAAGCGAGAAGCCGGTAGGCGAGTGGCCCGGACGCGAGCAGTCCGGCGCCGGAAAGCGGCCCAGCGCCCAGCGGGAAGGTCCGGGTCACCGATGCCGGTCCCAGCGAATCGGTAAAAGAGACGGCCGACCGCGACACGGTGATGACCGTCGTCTGGGCAGCCAGCGGGCCGGCTGCCAGGATCAGCGGGACGGCGACGGCGAGGCGGCACAGCACGGATGACGACATGAACCCTCCTTCGGTGCGGGCAACTCCTCCTTCGGGAACGCATGCGACGCCGATACGACGCGGAGATCCGAAGGGAGTTAGTCCAGAGGCTCGTCCTGCCCCGGAAGGCTGGACCGAAGGAGCAGCTTGACACGACGCGGGCCGCGGACGCACACGAAAGAAGGCCGGGGCGGATGCCCCGGCCAAGTTCGCGGTACAATGGCAATGGGGATCGGCGGAGGGCGTCAGCCCAACCGCCGGCCCCGGTCACTCACGCATCCGTCATTCGCAGACGCCGCACGCGTCCGTGATGTTGATGGAGTTGCCGATGTTGGCCGCGGTGATCGCGCCGCCGAGCATCTCGCTGAACTTGCCCGACGCCACCGCCACCTGGGCGTTGCCGCTCGCGTACTGGACCGTGGCGTAGAGGTCGCCCTCCTCGCCGCGGAAGCGGCTCGACCCGTCCTCGATGCTGACGGAGTTCAGGATGTTCGCCGCCGTCATGCTGACGTTTTCCAGCTCCGGCGTGTAGCCGGCGCATTCCTTGCAGGCGTTGACGTACAGCTCGGCGTACTGGACGTTGCCCACCGCGGACTGGGCATTGACGTAGAGGTCGCCCTTCACGAACTCGCGCACGGTCTTGGTGACTTCGGTCGTCTCGGTGCCGTACCAGTGGCCCTTGACGAAGACCGGGGCGTTGCCGTCGACCTCGCCGTCGATCCAGGTGTTGCCGTCCACCTCGCCGTCGATCTCCACCGTCCCGATAATCGGCAGGTTGACGTAGCTGTCGACGTCGAGGCCGTCGGTCTGGGCATGGCCGTCGATGTCGAGGCCGTCGGTGAGGGCGATGCCCTTGGCGAACACCTTGCCGCTCTCGGTGACGGTCGTCGTCGTCGTGTCCTTGTAGGTCTTCGGCGCCGGCGTCTTGTCCTCGATGCCGATGGAGTTGCCGATGTTGGCGGCGGTCACCGAACCATAGACCCACTTGCCCTGGTTGCTGTCCCAGTACCGCTTCATGTCGCCGAGCCGGGTGTCGACGACGGCCTTCTGGAAGTTGCCGTAGAAGCCCTGGCCGTTGGCGTAGAGGTCGCCCACCTCGTCCATCGCGTCGGTGACGGCGGGCAGGAAGCTGTCGACCAGCTCGCGCGCCACGTCGTTCGCCGCCGCGGGGCTCGCGAAAGCGAGGACGGCCGCCGAAGCAAGGAGAAACCTTTTCATGGTGTGATGTCCCTTCCCGTTTTTGGTTGGTTTGGGGTGCTTGGATCGACGCCCGCTCACGGGGCGGGCGGCGTCTCGGGACGCAGGGCCGGGGTCGTATCCGGGACCTGAGCCGACGCGGTCGGCGAGGCTCCCTCGCCCGAGTTGGTGACCGCCCCCGCCTGCTCGAGAGCGTCGATCCCCTCACGACATCCCTGGATGTCGTAGAGGTCCGTGAGGAGGTCGAAGACCGCGAGTTGCAGCATCGACCTCATTGCCATCTGCATCGGCTCGTTCTTCTTGTCGCCGAGGTCGACCTCGACGAGGTAGTTGCCGAAGAACCGGCCGATGCCGGCGCCGACCTCCTGGCCGACGATCTGTTTCTGGAGCGACACCGCCGAGACGACGCGGGTCGAAGGCGTGTGCACCAGACGCAGGTCCAGCCCCACGACGGCGCGGAACTGACGGTTGCGCGCCCCGATCCCGGCGACCATCACCTCGCCGCCGCCGCTGCTGATGCCGAAGTCCAGCGTGTTGATCGAGCCGAGGATGTAGAAGTCGGAGCCGCGGATCATGCCCTCGGGCATGGGCCTGTAGCGGATCTCCCGCGTATCTCCCTCGGCCGTCCGGATGGTCTGGGACAGGCCGTCGCCCAGAGCCCTCTTGTCGGCCTGCATCTGTTCGAAGAGCGGCACGCGGGTGTCCAGGCGTTCCACGAGACCGACGACGCCGGCCTTCACCAGCGCCGAGCTGATGATGTCGCCGGCACCCTGGGTCACGAAGTTGCCGGTGCCGCCGTTCTCGACCGAGATGCGGCCGGTACGGTCCGCGACGTCGCCGACCGCGAGGGTGTAGGAGCGGCCGGGAATGGGGGTCCGCGCCAGACAGGCCAAGGCTTCGTCGTAGGGGGTCGTCAGCGTCTGGACCGGCGGCCCCGCCAGCAGCGGCGCCGGCTGGCGGGCGGGCACCGTGGCGGAGCAGGCGGTGAGCGCCGCGAGCGCGACGCCCAGCAGGGCGATGTTTCTGATCATGGCGAGGGTCCTCCCGTTCACGTTCTTTCGCGGTCCGCCGGTCAGTTCGTGATCGGGACGCTCGAGCCGTCGCCATAGATGATGACGCTGGAGTTGCCTTCCGAAACCGTGCTGGTGTCGAGGGTGTTGTTGTCGCCCTGGACGTCGTAGTTCATCATCGTGTCGACGTTGAAGGACGACGTGCTGTTGATCGTCGTCGTCGACTGCAGCCCGCCATTCTCCTGCTGTTCGATCAGGGTGGCCCGGTTCAGCCGCACCAGCGCCGACGAGGCGCTCGGAAATCCGTAACTGGCGTTCCAGTCGTTCGAGGCGGTTGCAGTCGTGTCCTGTGCGGCGACCGGGACGGCCGACAGGAGCGTCGTCACGACTGCGACCAGAAGCGGTTTGCGCATGACCTACCCTCCAGCTCTCGATGCGGCTTCTCGATTACGGGTGTCTCACCCCGCCGGGACTTCCAGTCTTCGAGGTCAAAGCGTCCCCTGCCTGCGCACCGGTCATCGGGGCAGAGATCAACAAGTCAGGGGACCATCCTGGACGGGAGAAGACCTTCTCGCCGGTTCGATTTTCGCCTGTGATATTTTTCGATTATTTTTGAGCGTTCGACGACCAAGTGTGTACAGCACCGAATGGCCGCCGGTCTATTCGTTCGGTCAGGGTAACACTCCGACCGAACGGGCAAGCATCGTGGAGCAAAAGGCAATTTCTCTCGAATACCGCTAAAAGGCGATACAGGGGCATGTTCCGGCCGTCGGCGGGCGTCTGAAACGATTTTCCAAAGATATCAAAGCATTGACCGCCCGGCCCAGCCACGGCCGGAACGCGATAAGGGGGTATCGGCCGGCCCTGCCCCCTCCCTCCGGGTCGGCGGCGCTTGCCGCGACGCCTTCGTTATTTCCGCGCCGTGCCCTCGAACCCGGCCTCCGGAGCGGCTCCTCTCCCCTCGGAGAAACCGTCGGTCGAAGCGGCGCGCGCCGGGAGCCGGAAGGGAACCCGGCGGAGTGCCGCCTGTTGGCGTGAGCCGCATCGATGGGAGGGTCCTGGGGAGGTACCGGGAATGGGCGGAACGACAGTGGCGGGAGCCGCGGGGCGTCGGCTGCCGGTGGGAGCGGAGCCGGTCGCGGGCGGCATTCATCTGCGGGTCTGGGCGCCGGACCGCGGCCGGGTGGCGGCCCGCATCGAGGAGGAGGAGGCCGGCCCGCCGGTGGAGCTGGCGCCGGAAGGCGGCGGCTACTGGTCGGGCCTGCTGCCCGGGAGGGGCGCCGGCACGCTCTATTCCTTCCTGCTCGACGACGACGGCCGTGCCTATCCGGACCCGGCCTCGCGCTTCCAGCCGGAGGGGCCGCACGGGCCGTCGCAGGTGGTCGACCCGCATGCCTACCGATGGCGCGACGAGGGCTGGCGCGGCCCGCCGGAAGGCGGCCAGGTCATCTACGAGATGCATGTCGGCACCTTCACGCCGGAGGGGACGTGGCAGGCGGCGGCCGAGCAGCTTGCCCATCTCGCCGATCTGGGGGTCACCGTGCTGGAGGTGATGCCGCTGTCGGAGTTTTCCGGCCGGTTCGGCTGGGGCTACGACGGCGTGTGCCCTTTCGCGCCGACGCGGCTGTACGGGACGCCGGACGACGTGCGCCGCTTCGTCGACCGGGCGCATGGGCTCGGGCTCGCGGTGATCCACGACGTCGTCTACAACCATCTCGGCCCGGACGGGAACTACCTGCCCCACTTCTCGGCGGAGTATTTCAGCGACCGCTACGACAACGAATGGGGCGACGCGCTGAACTTCGACGGGCATGGCTGCGGCCCGGTGCGGGAGTATTTCCTCGCCAACGCCGCCTACTGGATCGATGAGTTCAGGTTCGACGGCCTGAGGCTGGATGCCACCCAGCAGATCCACGACAGCTCGCCCCGCCACATCGTGGCCGAGATCGCCGAGCGCGCGAGGACCGCGGCGCGCGGCCGCCGCTGCTTCATCGTCGCCGAAAACGAGCCGCAACACGTCCGGCAGGTGGTCCCGCAGGATCGCGGAGGCGACGGGCTGGACGCGATGTGGAACGACGATTTCCACCACAGCGCCATGGTGGCGCTGACCGGCCGCAGCGAAGCCTATTACGCCAATCACCTGGGCCGGCCCCAGGAATTCATCTCGGCGGCCAAGTACGGCTTCCTCTACCAGGGACAGTACTACCCTCATCAGAAGCAGGCGCGGGGCACGCCGACCTTCGGCGTTTCGCCGCGCTGCTTCGTCACCTTCCTCCAGAACCACGACCAGGTCGCGAACTCGGCCGGCGGGCGGCGCCTGCACCACCTGACCGATCCGGGCCGCCTACGGGCCATGACGGCCTGCCTCCTGCTGTGCCCGGGAACGCCGATGCTGTTCCAGGGCCAGGAGTTCCTGGCCTCGTCCCCCTTCCACTACTTCGCCGACCACGAGCCGGAACTCGCCCGCGCCGTCGCGAAGGGCCGCACGGAGTTCCTGTCCCAGTTCCCTTCGATCGCCTCGGCCTCGAAGGACATCGTCGCCGACCCGGTCGATCCCGCCACCTTCGAGGCGAGCAAGCTCGATCCCGAGGAACGGGCGCGCAACGCCCCGGCGGTCGCCCTGCACCGGGACCTGCTGCGGCTGCGGCGGCAGGACCGGGCGTTCGACCCGGACCGGGCGGGCAAGGTGGACGGCGCCGTGCTCGGCGAGGAGGCTTTCGTGCTGCGCTTCTTCTCCGGGAGCGGAGACCGGCTGCTGCTGGTCAATCTCGGCCGCGACCTGACGCTCGAAGCGATGCCCGAACCGCTGCTGGCGCCGCCGCCGGGGTCGGTCTGGGCCTTGCTGTGGTCCAGCGAGGACCCACGCTATGGCGGAATCGGCGCGGCGACGCCGCCCGCAGCCGGCGCCTGGACCTTGCCGGGTCACGCCGCTCTCCTGCTCGCGCCGGCCGGTGATGCGAGTTGAAATGCGTTTTCGCATAGAACGAACGTTGAACTAGCTGAAGTGCATACGGTAAACTGCATTTTCGCACTTCGTCGTATGGGAACGTCATCTTGGCCATCAGCGCGGAGCAGCTTGAGTTCCGGTCCACCCGCATCGGATCGTCGGACGCCACCCGCATCATGGCCGGCGACTGGCACGCGCTGTGGCTGGAGAAGACCGGCCGGGCGGCGTCGGCCATGCTCGACTTCGTGCCCGCCGTGCAGATCGGCATCGCGACCGAGCACCTGCACGCCCGCTTCTATACCCGGCATACCGGCATCGCCTGCTATCCCGCCGACGCGGAGACCTGGATCCATCCCCTCCACGAGACGCTGGTCGCCCATCTGGACTTCCTGACCTGGAGCGAGCCGGCCGGCCCGTTCACCGGCCGGCCCGACACGATCCTGGAAGCCAAGTACTGCGCGTCGCCCTATTCGGACGTGGAGCTGGCCGAACGCTACTACTGGCAACTCCAGCACCAGATGGCCGTGTCGGGCTTCACGAGGGCGGTGCTCTCGATCCTGCGGCCGAGCAGCTATTCCTTCCTGGAGGTCGAGCGCGACGAGGCGAGAACGGCCGTGCTGCTGGAATCGGAACTGGCCTTCTGGTGGCATGTCGAGCGCGACATCGCGCCGGGCGATCCGCTTCCGGTCGAGCCGCCGGCCTTCGAGACGCTGGGTGTCGTCGACATGTCGCTGCACAACGAGTTCGCCGCCCACGCGGCCACGCTGGCCGCCCGGCGCGCCGACATGAACGCCTACAAGGATGCCGAGCGCGAGCTGAAGGCGCTGATGCCGGACGACGCCCGAGTCGCCTACGTCCCGAGGCGCGACGGGCTTCCGGGCGTCTACCTGTCGCGGGCGCGCGACGGCAAGCTTTCCCTGCGGTTCGGCAGTCTGCCGAGGAAGCACGGCGCTGCGGCGCGCCCGTGGCTGCCGGACTGGAGCGCCGCCGCGGAATGACGTCGCAAGCTGCACAAATGCAGCATCTACGCATCTTTTTACCCAATGTTGCCGCATCAGCCTTGCGGACTCGCATGAACTCGGTATGGTCGGGCCGGCAACGGGCAAGCGGGGAGACGCGGATGCCGCCGGTCAGGAAGGCGCTTTTCGACTGGATGTCGGCCGTACTGGACGAGCGCGGCTGGACCGCGTCGTCCTGGGCGCGCCGCGCCGAAGTCACGCCGACGAACGTGACGCGCTTCCTGCGCGACCCGGAGGCGGCGAGCCTGCCTTCGGCCGAGACGATCGGCCGGCTCGCCCGGGCGGCCGACAGCGAACCGACCTTCCTCGATACGGGCGCGTCGCCGCGGCCGGTCCGGGTGCCGATCCTGGAACTCGCGCAGCTTCGTGCGCTGCGCATGCTCGGCCCGCGCCAGGCAAGGGAGTACCTGGGCGAGGTCGCGGGCGGCGGCTGCCTGTCCGTGCTCTACGACCGCCAGGCGTCCGAGCGGGCCTTCGCGCTACGGCTGACCTCGCTGCACATGAACGCCGGCGGCCTGCTGCCCCAGGACGTGCTGGTGCTGGAGCCGGTGGACGTCAGGTCGCCCGCGAAGGGCGACCTGGTGGTCCTGGTCGAGGGCGACCACGTCTGCGCCTATCGCTGGCACTGCCCCCTGCTGGTGCCGGCCAGCACCGATCCGCTGTGCGAGCCGGTGCCCTGCGACGAAGCTCCGGTCATCGGCGTCGCTATCCACATGGTGCGCCCGCTGACGCGGGACGACCGGCCCTCCTGAGGAGAACCGCCTTCCCGGGGACCAGCCGACGCGGCGTCGGCGAGCAGGCCGGCGAGGCGTGCGCGCCGACGCGGCGGCCGCACGCCGGAGACCGCCTGGTCGAGAGCCGCCCGTTCGCCGACCAGCACGACCAGGGACCGGCCGCGGGTGACGGCGGTGTAGAGCAGGTCGCGGTGGAGCATCGGCGCGTGCTCGCGCGTGACCGGGACCACCACGACCGGGAACTCGCATCCCTGCGCCTTGTGGACCGTGCAGGCATAGGCGAGAGCCAAGCCGTCCAGCTCGCCGGCGGCGTAGGCCACTTCGCGCCCATCGAAGGCGACGGTCAGGCCACGCGCCTCCGGGTCGACCGCCGAGACGGTCCCGAGATCGCCGTTGTAGACGTCCCTGGCATAGTCGTTCTCGATCTGCATCACCTTGTCGCCGGGCGAGAAGGTGATGCCGAAGCGGCGGATCCGTGTCTCGGACGCGGGGTTCAGCACGCGCTGCAGTTCCTGGTTCAGCATCCGGGCGCCGAGCAGGCCGCGGTTCATCGGGCACAGCACCTGGACGTCGCGCACGGGGTCGAAGCCGAAGCGCCGCGGCACCCGTTCGGTCACGACCTGGACGACCTTGCGCAAGGCGTCCTCGGCGCTCGCGGCCTCGACGACATAGAAGTCGGTGGGCCCGGGCGGGTTCGGTTCCGGCGGCAACCCCTCCAGGATGCGGCGGGCGTTGGTCACGATCCGACCGTCGCGCGCCTGGCGGAACACGTCGGTCAGGCGAACGACCGGCACCGTGCCCGAGCCGACCAGGTCGGCCAGGACCTGTCCCGGACCGACGGGCGGAAGCTGGTCGACGTCGCCGATCAGCACCAGGGCGGCGGAGGGCGGCAAGGCCGCCAGCAGCGCGTCCATCAGGCGCAGGTCGACCATCGACGCCTCGTCGACCACCAGGAGGTCCGTCCGCAGCAGCCGAGCCTCGTTGCGCCGGAAGCCGCCCGCCCCCGGGTCGGCCTCCAGCAGCCGATGCAAGGTGGCGGCCGGCTGCCCCGTCGCCTCGGCGAGGCGCTTGGCCGCGCGCCCGGTCGGCGCGGCGAGCGCCGGTTCGGCACCCGCCGCGCGCAGCACGCGGACCAGCGCATCGACGAGCGTCGTCTTGCCCACGCCCGGCCCGCCGGTGATCACCAGGACGCCGCCGCGCAGCGCGAGGTCGAGTGCCTGCCGCTGGCCCGGCGCCAAGGACAGGCCGAGGTCGCGCTCCACCGCCGCCACGGCCGCCGCGGCGTCGATCCGCCCCCATGCCGGCTCGCCGCGGGCGAGCCGGGACAGCCGGGCGGCGATGCGCTCCTCCGCGCGGACCAGCGGCTGCGGGACGAGGCACTCGATGCCGTCCACCTCCACGACCGCGACGTCGCCGGCGGCCACCTCCAGTCCGAGGGCGGCGTCGACGATCCCCTCGGGGACGTCCAGCAGCGCCGCCGCCGACGCGAGCAGCTCGTCCGCGGGCAGGCCGCAATGGCCGTCCTCCGCGGCACGCGCGAGAACGTGGCCGATGCCGGCGCGCGCGCGCGCCATGGATGTGGGGTCGATGCCGAGGCTGCGCGCGACCGCGTCCGCACCGGCAAAGCCGATGCCGCGGACGTCGCGGGCGAGGCGGTACGGGTCCTCGCGGATCAGGCGGACCGCATCCGGCCCATAGGTCTTGAAGATCCGCACCGCACGAGCCGTGCCGACCCCGTGCGTGTGGAGGAACACCATGATCTCGCGGATGGCCTTCTGTTCGTGCCAGGCCTCCAGGATGCGCTCGGCACGCAACGGCCCGATGCCCGGCACGGCGCGCAGGCGCGCGGGCTCGTGCTCGATCACGTCGAAGACGGAAGCGCCGAAGGCGCGGACGAGCCGGCGGGCATGCACCGGCCCCAGCCCCCGGATCAGGCCGGAGCCGAGATACTTCTCGATCGCCTCGGCGGTCCCGGGCAGACGAACGCGCACCAGCTCGGCGCGGAGCTGAAGGCCGTGGCGCGGGTCCTGGACCCAGTTGCCGGCCGCCTCGACCCATTCGCCGGGCTCGATCGCGGCGGTGTGGCCGACCAGCGTGAGCGGCCGGCGCACGCCGTCGGGCTTCACCCGCAGCACGCAATAGCCGGTGTCGGGGTCGTGGTAGGTGACCCGCTCGATGCGCCCGGTCAGCACGTCGAACGCGTCGGCGCCCGCTTGCGCGCCCGCACCGGAGACGATGGACGCGCCGGATGCGGTACCGAACGGGAGGGAAGGCTGGATGATGGACATGAACGGGCCTCCGTCGGCCGATCAGGACACCGCGACCGGCGGCGCCATGCGCCTCAGCGCACGCTCCTCCCGGCGCTGCCATTCGACCCGGGTCAAAGCCTCGACGTGGCGGGAACGGGCGGCGGCGATCAGGGCCTTGGCCTGCGCCACCTCCTCCTCGCCGTCAAAGACGAGCCAGAGGCGAAGCCGGCCCTTGCTGCGCGCGATTGCCTGCTCGACGCGTTCGCCAATGCCGGGCGCCGGGCTCCGCCGCGTCACGGCGAACGTCCGAAAAGCTGGCGGAACGAGGGTTTGATCACCATATGTTCTCTCCAATCCCCGTAGTCGATCTGCCTGTCACCCAGCCCGTCACCGCGCCTGTCACTGGGGCGCGAGACCCGCGGGAGGAGGACGTCATGAAGTATCTGCCCACCATCGACCTGGACCCGCAGGTCCGGCTCCTGCTCGCGCACGGCGCCCTTCGCCTCCAGCCCGGCCAGTGGGTGCGGGACGAGCGCGGGCGCGTGGGCCGCTTCCTGCGCACGAACGGCCGGACCGGGTCCGTGCATGCGAGCTGGGTGCGCCCGGACGATACCTGGGCGAGCGCCGCAGGCCGGTTCCACCGCGCCTGCATCAAGGGCTTCGTCGGCCGCTACCGGCCGCTCTACGACCGGCTCAACGATCGGCTCGGGGGCCTGGACGCCGGACGCAGGGCGAGCCGGCCTCACTCGGCGGCGATCCGGTAGTGCTGCGGCGGCTCGGCGGCGACGCCGACGCCGAGCATGCGGCCGACCTCGTCCTCGGTCGGCCGGGGCCGGTACGCGGCGGCGTAGCGGTGGAGCGCCTCCAGGCATTCCTCCGCCGTGCCGACGCCCACGGCCTTGCAGTCCTCGTAGCCGGCCGGCCCGGTCGGGAACCAATGGGTGACGTAGCAGGGTTCCCGCTCGCCCTGGCCGATCGTGAAGGACAGCCGCCCCTCGCAGCCCATCGAGGCGTGGATGCGGCGCAGACGCTGCTGAAGCTCGTGAATCGTCATGATGCCTCTCCCGCCGGTCACGCGGCTTCGCTCAGCCGGCCGGCCAATTCGCGCCGCGCCCAGGCGGCATCTTCCGCCAGAGCGCGCAGCAGTGTGTCGAGCGGAACCGTGACCCGCGGCGAGGCGCCGGGCCGACGCAGCCGCCCGAGATGGGCGGAAAGGCCGAGAGCCTCGGCATCGACCCATTCGAGGAAGCGCCGGTCGCGCTCCGCCGCCGACCGCGTCCAGCGCGGCAGAACGGCGTGGCTGCTCTCCAGGTCTCGCTCCCATGCCGCACGGGTGAAGAGGCCGCTCGGCGACATGCCAGAAACGGTGCGGTCCATCTGCTTCCTGTCGGAAAATGCGATTTCGCAACAACCCGTCATATGGGCACCGGCGGCGCGATTGCCAGCGCGATTCAGGCGGCTTCCTGCGCCCCCTCGGCGTCGAGGATCTCGGCCTTCCTGCGACTGAACAGGGTCGTGATGCGCTGCTGGGCGGCCCGGTCGACGTGGCCGATCTCACGCACGCGCGCGGCGACGCCGCTGCGCCACAGCGCGTCCAGGCCGTCCAGGTCGACGACGTCCTCCAGCTTCCGGCGCAGTTCCTTCTCGAAGGCCTCCACGGCCGCCGGCTGGGTCTCCGGATTGGAGCGCGCGTTCCAGTACAGCTCGGCCTCCTCCCGGTACTTGCTGTCGTCGAACTGGCCGAGATAGACGTCGGCGGCCAGGCCGAGCTGAAGCAGGCATTTGCCGACCGCGTCGGTGATCGACATCTTGAAGCACTCGTCGTCCGGCCGTTCCGTGCCGTCGCGGTTGCGGCGCACGATTTCAGTGCCGCCCCATTGCGGGCCGGTCCAGCACTTCTCGCCCGTCTCCGGGTCGAGGTACCAGACCCGGACGCAGATGAAGATCATGCGCTCGACCACGGTCCATTCAAGCTGCTCGTAGCCCCAGCCCCGGCCGACGGGGCCGAAGGTCTCGGTCATGATCTGCAGGCGCCAGGCCGGATCGATCTGGGTGCCCCGGAACCCGCCCGCGCGGGTGAAGGGCTTGGTCGCCTTGGGATCGGTCCGCTTCAGGCTGTCCCAGATCGCCATCGGATCGGATTGAGGTGTCGATTTGGCCACGGTGATCCTCCTCGTCTCTTGATGGAAGTATAGCTGCGAATTCGCAGTGATCAAGAACGAAAAAGGAACAAAAAAGAGGGAGGCTCATCCCTGGGACCGGCCATGCGCCGACCGGCTGCCGGCCGGCCGCAGACCAGACGCGACACGCCCACTCTTCGCATGCGCATGTAACGCGCTTTCATCACTATGCTTAAATTTCATCATACTGACGAAACACGAATCATCGTAAATATGTCCATTGACAAAACCGGCTCATATTTGGAAATTTACTTTCGGTCGATCCAAGGCTGTCCGACGGCGAGCCATCGTGCCGCAGGATCAAAAACGACGATGATCTCGGGAAGCGGGACAATGGACGCCGACGCGACGTCGACCGGAGCAACTGCCGACGCCGGCCCCGCCGGGGATCCGGAACTCGCTCCGCATCTGCTGGACTATCTGGACCATGTCGGCATCCGCGCGGGCGTCAGCTACGCCGAGGTGGCGTGCGAGATCTGCGGCGGCACGGATTTCGCGGTGCTGTGCGAGACGGTCGACATCGGACGCGATCGCCGCGGCCGGCTGCCCGTGACCGGCTGCCGGGATTGCGGCTTCGTCATGCAGAACCCGCGGTTCAATCCGGAATTCTACGAGGAATATTACAACCGGTTCTACCGCAGCCACCTGTTCGGCTCGGCCGAACCCGAGAAGGCCTTCATCGTCGACCAGATCCGCCGGGGAGAAGCCCTGCTCGCGAGCCTGGCGCCGTGGCTGGCCCCCGAACCCGGGCACCTGCTCGACGTGGGCAGTTCCGCCGGCGGGCTGATGGTGCCCTTCGCGCGCCGGGGATGGACGGTGCTGGGCAGCGATCCGGACCTCGGCTACGTGGAGTTCGGGCGCCGCCGCCTCGGCCTCGACATCCTCCCAGTCGCCGCCGAGGATATGGAACTGCCGCAGGCGCAGTTCGACCTCGTCATCATCACGGGCTCGCTGGAGCACGTCTTCGACGTCAACCGGGTGATGCAGGTCTGCCGGCGCGCCGCGAAGCCGGGATCGCTGCTGCTGATCGAGGGGAGAGCCTACGGCTACGGCCTGCTGAACGGCTTCTTCAGCCACAGCCACCGCCGCTACCTCACCCAGGCGTCGATCCGGCTGCTGATGGCCAAGCATGGATGGACGCCGCTGTGGGCGACCGCCGACCCGATCTGCGGCCCCACGCGCCCGGGCGGCGTGTACTGCCTCGGGCGCGCGGCCGAGCCGGCGGATGCGGACACCCTGGCGGCGCTGGTCCGGGACGGCGCCGGCGACGGCATCGACCGGCTGATCGCCGAGACGGAAGCCCTCCGGGGAGCGGCGCCGTGACCGCGCCGACGGGAAGACCGTCCCGCCTTTCGCCGGAGATCGAGGTGCAAGGCGCGGTGCCGGGCCATGCCCGGCGGATAGAGCTGCACCACCGCGGGACGGACATGTCCTTCGTGCTGGGCGAGGCGGAGTTCGCGGTGGCCGAACTCTTCGACGGCAGGCGCAGCCACGCGGAGATCCTCCGGACCCTCGCCGACCGGCGCAACGTCCGGCTGGCGCCGGAGAAGCTCCAGGCCTTCGAGGAACGGCTGATCCGGCTCGGCATCCTGGAGAACGAGGCGGCCCCGCCCCCGGTCCGGCGCGACCCGTTCGCGGGGATCAGCTACGGCCCGTTCAAGTCCCTGCTGATGCTGACGCTGTTCAGGCTGAGGCCGGACGGGGTCCTGAGCCTGGCGCTGTCCGGCGCCCCCTGGCTCGCGAGCCCGGCCTTCGTCCGGCTGCTCGGCTTGGCCGTCCTGGCGGCCGCCGTCTCGGTCGCGGCGGCGTGGCCGTCGTTCCGGGCGGACGTCGCCAATGCCTATTCCGGCTGGGGCTGGCTGGCCTGGCACTACCCGATCCTGGTGGCGTCGGTGACGCTCCACGAACTGGGCCACGCCCTGGCCTGCCGGGTTCAGGGCGTGCGGACGACGGAGATCGGCGTGGCGGCCTACCTGCTGTGGGTCACGGGCTGGGCCCGTCCCGTCCAGCGCGAGTGGAGCGCCCTCGGCCGGCGCGAACGCATGATCACGATCGTGATGGGCCCGTTCGCGAGCCTCGTCTTCGCGGCGCTCGCGATCGGCGTCTGGAGCCTCAGCCCGCCGGGGACGATGCTGGCCTGGGTTGCCGTGATGGCGGCCGTCACGTCCACGCTGGCGCTGATCCCGACCCTGCTGCCGATCTTCAACGGCGACGGGTATCTCGCCCTCACCGAGTATTTCGGGCTGCCAGGCCTGCGCCAGAAGGCCTGGGACCACGTCCGCGGCCGGTTCCTGGGGACCGCCGTGGCCGAGCCGTCGGGCAGCCTGCGCCTGATCTACCTCGCGGTCGCCTTCGGCACCGCGATCAGCTGGGCCGGCGCCTGGACCGGCATCGCCCTTCTCTTCCTGTTCTGAAACCCACCACCCCGGAGACCGACATCATGACGACCGAGAACAAGACCTCGCAGACCGATCCGAGCGCGGACACGGAAACGGCAAAGGAACCGGCCTGCACCGGCAAGCCGCAGAAGGAGCCGGCCGCCGCGGCCGACTTCGAGGACTTCGACCTCGACGACATCGAAGTGATCGAAAGCAAGGTCTTCGCCTGATCCGGGCACCAGCGGGCGGACACCATGATGGAAAAACCCGATCCGATCGGCATCGGCCTCCAGTACAACCCTGAAATACTGGACTGGTTCGCCTTCGAGGACCAGGACGTGGACTGCCTGGAGATCCTGCTGGATACCATCATGGGTCCGCTGGACAGCCCGTACGTGATGAAGCCGGGGGCGGCCGAGACGCTCGACCGGCTGCGGAGCCGATACCCGCTCGTAGCCCATTCGAACTATGGCTGCGACTTCGGCTTCGGCCCTCTGGAAAACACGCCCGCCGCCCGGCGCCACGTGCCGCTGGCGCGTGCGCTCGCGAGCCCCTGGGTCTCGGATCATTGCTTCTACGGCGACGATTCGTGGCTCGACATGTGGAGCAGCCCCATCCAGTTCTCGCGCGACGAGCTGCGCCGGGTGGCCGATCGCGCCGCGCGGCTGCAGGAGATGTACGGCATGCCGCTCGCGCATGAGAACGCCGCCTACTACATCGAGTGCCCGGGCGCCGAGATGCGCGAGGCCGAGTTCATGGCGAGGCTGGTCGAGGCGTCGGGCACGTTCCTGCATCTCGACCTCCACAACATCTATACGAACTCCGTCAACCTGCCCGGCTTCGACCTGGCCGACTACCTCGACACGATCCCGCTGGACCGGGTGGTGGCAATCCATCTGGCCGGCGGGAGCTGGCACGAGGGCCTGTACCACGACTGGCACGACAGCAGCGTCCCCGAGCCGGTGTGGGACATGCTCGACGCCGTCCTGGCGAAGGCCGTGCCGACGGCGGTGATCCTGGAATTCCAGGGACAGGCCCATCATCCAGGAACCCGCGTCCTGGGCACGGGCGACGACGGCCGGATGATCGCGGAGGACATCGCCCGCGCGCGGCGCGCATGGGCGGCGGCCTCGCAGGCACGGACGGCCCCGGAGTTCGCCTCGTGAACGCCGAGACCGTCTGGAAAGTATGGCGGCGCATCCTTCGGGAGCCCGGCCTCCAGCAGGCGCTGGCGGCGCAGACGCCGGAAGACCTGGCGTCGAAGTTCTCCTTCGAGCCATCCGAGATCCCGGTGCTGGCCGCCTATGCCGCGACGCCGGAACGGACGGGCTGGTTCATCACGAACTACCGGTTCCGGATCGTGAACTCGTATCTCCATGCGCTGGAGACGGGTGCGCCGCTGACGCTGCGCGCGCTGATGGGTGCGGGCTTCACGTGGCAGGACCTCGCCTCCGACTTCCTCGACCGCCACGGCTGGCGGGACTACGGCCCCTATGTCTACACCTACGCCGCCGACGTGCTGGACGACCTGGCGGCGAACGACGACACCGCCCGGCTCCCGGGCCTGCGCGACCTGATCGCGGTGGAGGCGGCGGCCGTCGCCCTGGTACGGCGCCATGCCGAGCCCGTACCGGTCCAACCCGCGCCGCCCGGGTCGATCCGGCTCACCGGACGCGGGACGGTGGTCACGGTGGAGCACGCGCTGACGCCCTGGCTCAAGGACAAGAGCCGCCTCGGCCGCGCGCCGCTCGAGGCGCGGACCCAGCACCTGCTGGTCTACCTTCCGTCGATCGAGAGCCATCACCGGCTGGCCTCGCTGAGCGACCTGGCGGCGGCGGCGTACCGGGCTCTCGCGACCCCGGCCGACGGCGCCGGGCTTGCGGCACGGCTCGCCGGCGGCGGCCATGACGTCGCCGACCTCGACGCGGCGGTCGAAAGGCTGACCGCCTATGGCGTGGTCGAGCGCGTGACGGGAGCGGCGGATTGAGCTGGGCGACGCAGTTCTGGGTGCGGTCCGCGGGATTCCCGTTCACCTGGATGGACGAGTGCGCGGTCGAGGCCTCGCTCCCCCTTCTCGACGCGCGGCTTGCCGACGAGACGGAGCTGCGCGAGACGGAGCGTCGCCTGGAGGAAACTCTGGCCGCGCATATGGGGCGGCTGCCCGACCGGCTGGCCCGCAGGATGGAGCGCCGCGAACCGATCGGCGCGAACGACCTGCCGAGCGCGCTGGCCGGGCCCTGCGAGGCCCTGAACGGGCGGCGTGACGCCCTCCTCGCCCGGCTGGACGCGTCGCTGCCGGACCTGGAGGCGTCGTTCGCGGCGGATGCGGGACGGATCAGGCGGACGCTGTCGCGGCACCTGTCCGACCCGCTGGTCCAGGAAGCCCTGTTCCTGTCCAACCCCGACGCCCTGGCCCGTCTGCGGGCACTGGGCGAGCGGGAGCTCGACCGCCTGAACGGCAGGTCCCGCCAGCATCTCCGGCTGGGCTGGAACTACCTGCAGCGCCTGTGCACGAAGAACGACACCGCGAGCTTCTTCGGCCCGATCGCCTGGGGCCGCTTCGCCGGCCCCGACGCCGCCGCCCTCGACGTCGAACGCGCCCCCGGCCCCTGGATCGCCGAGCGGCGGGTGTTCCTGGAGTACTGGGTCGTCCAGCGGATCGCGGAAGCCGCATCGGCGGACCCCGCGCTGGCCGACGACCTCCCGTACCGCCTCAACCCCGCCTGCGACCTCGTGGACGGAACGCTTCGCATCCCGGTCGGCCGTTCCGTCCGGGTCCCGCCGCTGGCGGCCGACCTGCTTCGGGCCCTGTCGTCGGCACCCGCCGGGACCCTGTCGCCGTCCGAGATGGCGGAGGTCGGCCGGACCCTGGCGGCCGATGGGAAGGCCGACGGGGAGGCCATCGCGGCGACGCTCGGCTTCCTGGTCGGCAAGGGCGTGGTCGAGCGCAAGATCGCCGTCGCGGCCGGCCTCGCCGAACCGGAGCTCCACCTGGCGCGCCAGCTGTCACCGCTGCCGGCCGCCGCCCCCTGGGTCGCCCTGATCGACGAGCTCCGCCGGCTGCGCGACGCCTTCCGGCACGCCGACCTCGACGGGCGCGTCGAGATCGCGCGCGGCGTCGGGGAACTGCTGCACGAGCGGGGCATCGACACCGGCCGGACGTCGGGTTCGATGTATGTCGGCCGGTATCCGTTCTACGAGGATTGCGGGCGCAATCTCTCGGTCCGGATCGGCGGCGACCTGCAGGCCGAGATCGAACGCGGGCTGGAGCCGGTGACGCGGATATACGCATGGCTGGCCCGTGCCACCGCGGCAGCCGTCGAGGAGCAGTACCGGCGGACCTTCGCGAGCCTGCCCCGGGACGGCGACGGGACCGCCGACTTCCTCGCCTTCCTCGACGCGCGCCGTTCATGCGCCCGCCCGGACGATGCCGCCGCCGACATCCGCCGGGCGCTGCGCGAGGCGTGGGACCACGTGCTGGGCGAGCACGACGGCGACGAAGCGGTCCTGGCGGAAGATGGTCCGGCCCGGGTGCTGCAACGGCTGACCGCCAGCGGCCTGGGAAGCGATGGCCCGCACACGCTGGGCATCGCCATCCATTCGCCCGACGTCATGATCGCGGCCCGGTCGGCGGAGGCCGTCGCCCGGGGCGACTACGACATCGTGATAGGGGAGGTCCATCCCGGGGTCCACACCGCGTCGCAGCCCGTGGCCCTGCCGTTCTGCCCGGACATGGCGGAAATCGCCGAGGAGGTTGACCGGGCGCTGCGGCCGGGCAGGATGGTGCTCGCGGACTCGCCCCAGACCTACCAGCGCTCGCACATCGACTGGCTGGACACGCCGCACCTGATCCAGATCGTGCTGCCGGGAAGCCCGGGACGCACGGCGCCGGAGCGCCAGGTCCCGGCGGGGCGCGGGCGCGTGACGGAGCGGGACGGACGGCTCCTGTTCCTCGACCGGGCGACGGGGGCGACCGAAGACCTCGTCACGGTCGCTCCGGGCGACTTCCACAGGGCGCTGTTCGAGCTGGCGGCCGATGCGCTGGCCGCCCACCGGCACTGCCGGATACGCTTCGGCCGCATCGTCCTGAAGCGCCGGAGCTGGACGATACCCGGCGGCTCGTTCCCGGACGCCGACCTGCCCGGCGAAAGCGCGCCGGCCTTCGCCGCGTGGCGGGGCTGGGCGCGCCGGACCGGGCTGCCGCGCCACGTCTTCGCCAAATCGCCGGAGGAAACCAAGCCCGTGTTCGTCGACTTCGACAATCCCCTGGCGGTCGACCTGCTCGCCAAGCTGGCGCGCCAGGGGGCCTGGATGCGGCTGAGCGAGATGTCCCCCGGACCGCAGGGCCTCTGGCTTTGCGACGACCGTGGGCGCTATACCTGCGAGATGCGGATATCCTTCAACGATCGCCAGGCGCCGGAAAGCTGAGCATGGTCCAACGGATCCCCCGCCGGGTCGCGCTGCTGGTGTTCGTGCCGTTCGCGCTCGGGCATTTCCTGTCGTACCTGTACCGCACGGTCAACGCCGTCATCTCGCCCGACCTCGCCCGCGACCTCGGCCTCGGCGCATCGGACCTCGGCCTGCTGACGAGCACCTATTTCCTGACCTTCGCAGCCGCACAGCTTCCGATCGGAGTGGCACTCGACCGGTACGGGCCGCGCCGGGTCCAGTTCCCCCTGCTGACGCTGGCGGCCTGCGGTGCTGCGCTGTTCGCGACGTCGGAGAGCCTCGCCACGGTGGCGCTGGCCCGCGCGCTGATCGGCCTCGGGGTCGCGGGATGCCTGATGTCGGCGATCAAGGCGGTGACGCAGTGGCTACCGGCCGAGCGGGTGCCGTTCGCGACGGGGCTGCTGCTCGCGGTCGGCGGCCTGGGCGCGATGACGTCGACCGCGCCGCTGGAGGCGATGCTCCGGATAACGGACTGGCGCGGCGTCTTCCTGTGCCTGGCGGGCGCCACCGTCCTCGTGGCCCTGCTGATCCTGGCGGTCTCGCCCGAACGGCCGGGAGCGACGAAAGCGACCTCCTTTTCCGAACAGATCGCGGCGGTCGGCCAGCTCTACTCCAGCCGCGGCTTCTGGCGGGTGGCCTTCTACTCGCTCTTCGCCAACGCGACCTACATGGCCGTGCAGGCCCTCTGGATGGCCCACTGGCTGCGCGACGTCGCCGGCTTCGACCGGACGGCGGTCGGAACCGCCCTGCTGGTGGGCACCACGGCGATGGTCGCCGGCTCGATCAGCCTCGGGTGGCTGACGGACCGCCTGCGGGTCCTGGGCTTCCGCCCGGTCCTGACCTGCGGAGGCGGCATCGCCGCGTTCTTGTGCGTGCAGCTCGCGATGATCGCGGGCGACGGCCGGGGGGCGTTGGCGCTCGCGTTCCTGTTCGGCTTCTTCGGCACCGCGACGACCCTCAACTACGCCATCGTCGCGCAGAGCGTGCCCGGCCACCTGACCGGCCGCGTCAGCACCTGCTTCAACCTGCTGATCTTCCTGCTGGCCTTCGCCGTGCAGTGGATGATCGGCGCGCTGCTGGACCTGTGGTCCCCGACGGCCGGCGGGCACTATCCGCCCGAAGCCTACCGGTTCGTCCTCGGCATCGTCCTGGCGCTGCAGGTCCCCGGGCTGCTGCTGTGGCTGAGCCTGCGCCCCTGGCAACGCAACGCGGCGATGCCCGCCGCGGTCGCGGGCGCCGCCTGAGCCCGAGGCCCGGGCGGCACGTTCGCGGCCTCTATGCGTTCCGGCCGCCTCTGCTAGGATGCGGCCAGACCTGCAGGGAACAGACGAACCATGCCCGAGCACCCGACCATCCCGTCCGTCGCCGCCGACCTCGCGGCCGGCCGTACCACCAGCGTGGCGCTGACCGAAGCGGCGCTCGCGCGCGCCGAGGACCCGGCCGGGGAGGGAGCGCGCGCGTTCACGAAGATCGCGCGGGAACGCGCGCTGGCGCAGGCGCGGGCGAGCGACCTGCTGCGCGCGCACGGCATGCTGCCGTCGCCGCTGGCGGGCATCCCGGTCTCGGTCAAGGACCTGTTCGACGTCGCGGGCGAGGTGACGACCGCCGGCTCGGCCGTGCTGCGCGACGCGGCGCCGGCCGAACGCGACGCGCCCGTGGTGGCGCGGCTGCGCGCGGCGGGCGCCGTGATCGTCGGCCGCACGAACATGACGGAGTTCGCCTTCTCGGGCCTCGGGCTCAACCCCCATTACGGCACGCCCGGCAATCCCGCCGACCGCAGCCGCATTCCCGGCGGATCGTCCTCCGGCGCCGCGGTCTCGGTGGCGGACGGCATGGCCGTGGCCGCGGTCGGCAGCGATACCGGCGGGTCGGTGCGCATTCCGTCCGCGCTGTGCGGCCTCGTCGGTTTCAAGCCGACGCAGGAGCGCGTGCCGCGCGACGGCGCGGTGCCGCTGTCCTGGACCCTGGACGCGATCGGCCCGCTCGCCGCGTCCACGGCATGCTGCGCGATCATGGACGCGGTAATGGCGGGAGAGGAGCCGGTGCCCCCTGCCCCGCTGGCGCTCGCCGGACTGCGGATCGGCATCCCGCGCCAGCTCGTGCTGGAGGAGATGGACGCGACGGTCGCGGCGGCGTTCGACCGCGCGCGCCGGGCGCTTGAGGCCGCCGGCGCGCGGGTCGCCGACATCGACCTGCCCCAGCTCGCCCTGTTGCCGGAGGTGAACGCGAAGGGCGGCTTCTCCCCGCCCGAGGCCTTCGCCTGGCACCGCGACCTGCTGGAGCGGCGGGGCGACGGGTACGACCCCCGCGTGGCCGTGCGCATCCACCGCGGCGCCGATCAGAGTGCGGCCGACTACATCGCGCTCTTGCGCGCCCGCGCGGCGCTGATGGCCGAAACCGACGCGGCGACCGCCCCCTGGGACGCGCTGCTGATGCCGACCGTTCCCGTGGTGGCGCCGCGCATCGACGAGCTGGCCGGGGACGCGGAATATTTCCGGCTCAACCCGCTGGTGCTGCGCAACCCGTCGGTCTGGAACTTCATGGACCGGCCCGCGGTCACCCTGCCCTGCGCCTCGGACGGGCTGCCGGTCGGCGCCATGCTGGTAGGGCGGCGGGGCCACGACCGCCGGCTGCTGGCCATCGCCGCCGCGGCGGAGACGGTGATCCGTTGACGGGGGCCTTCTTCATGGAACGTTCCGGGCGCCCGACGGCCGGCTGCGGCACCGCGTCCGGCGGCTGACCGGAGCGGACGATCTTGCCCGACACCGCCGCCTTCGCCGTCAAGGCACTGCTGACGATCTTCGTCGTGGTCGCGATCACGCGGATCGTCGAGGCGCTGGGGCCGCGTGCCGGGGGCCTCGCGATCGGGCTGCCGATCGTGATCGGGCCCGGCTACCTTTTCCTGCTGCGCGAACATCCCCCGGGCTTCGTCGCCGCGGCCGCCGAGACCAGCACCGCGGGCCTGGTCGGCATCCTGGCCTACCTGATCGCGGCCGCCCCGCTGGCCCGCCGGTACGGCGCGACGGCGATGGTGGCCGGCGGCACCCTGGCCTGGGCCGCGGTCGGCGGGACGTTCGCGGCGTCGGGCGCGGGCATGGCCGCGAGCCTCGCCGGCTTCGCCCTGCTGTTCGCGGGTGCCGCCGCATGGGCCGAGCGCGCCGCATCCGGGCCGCCGGCCGGAGGGGCCCGCCTGGCGCTCTCGATGCTGCTGTGGCGGGCGGTGCCGGCGGGACTGCTGGTGGCGGGCATCGGCGCCGTCGCGGCCCGCCTGGGCGGCCCCGTCTCCGGCTTCCTGATCAGCTTCCCGGTCGCGATCAGCGCCACGGGCGTGGTCCTGCACCGCGCGCGAGGGGGAGACACCGCGGCGGCGATGCTCATCGCCGCCCGCACCGGCCTGCTCGGCCTGGCGGCCTTCCTGGCGGTGCTGGCGCTGGCGCTGCCGGTACTCGGGGCGGCAGGCGCCTTCGCCCTGGCGCTGGCGGCCTCGCTCGCGCCGGGCATCGCGGTGGCGTTCGGCCGGCGCGGCGGACGCCTTGGCCTCACCCGACCGTGACGACCGTCAGCTCGCCCGTGCGCGCCAGCGTGCTCACCACGACGTCGTTTCCGTGCCGGCGGACGAGCAGGTCGACGCTGGCATCGCCCAGCCGCAGGCCGCGCAGCGTGACCGCGTCCAGGAACCCCGGCAGGCGGGGACGCTCGAAGCCGACGCATCGCCGCCACGGATCGAAGCCGAGGCCCAGCGACGCCTGCAGCAGGGCGAAGGGCGCCGCCGCCGCCCAGGCCTGCGGAGTGCAGGCGACGGGATAGGAGGTCGGGCCGCTTGCGCGCCGGCGCGGGAAGCCGCAGAACAGCTCGGGCAAGCGCCGCAGGTCCATGTATTGCGACGCCGCGAACAGCCCCTCGAAGATCCGGGTCACCGCGTCCCCGTGCCCGTAGCGCGACAGGCCCAGCGCGATCAGCGCGTTGTCGTGCGGCCAGACCGAGCCGTTGTGGTAGGACATCGGGTTGTAGCGCACCTCGATGGTCGGGACGGTCCGGATGCCCCAGCCGGAGAAGGACGCGCTGTCCATCAGCCCGCGGGCCACGGCCGCCGCGCGCTCGGGCGAGGCGATGCCGCTGAACAGCGCGTGCCCGGCATTGGACGACCGGACGCGGCACGGTCTCTTGTCGCCGTCCAGCGCCAGGGCGTAGGTGCCGAGATCATCGCACCAGAACGCCTCTTCGAAGCGCCGCCGCAGCGTCTCGGCCTCGTGGTCCAGCACGGCGGCGCGGGCCGCGTGGCCAAGCCGGCGGGCCATCGCCGCCGCCGCCCGTTTCGCCGCGAAGACGTAGCCCTGCACCTCGACGAGCGCGATCGGGCCCGTCGCCAGGCGCCCGTCGGCATGGAAAATGGAATCGTGGCTGTCCTTCCAGCCCTGGTTGGCCAGCCCCTGCTGCGTCCTGCGGCCGTACTCGACGAACCCGTCGCCGTCGCGGTCGCCATACCGGTCGATCCAGGACAGCGCGGCCTCGACGTTCGGCCACAGCCCCGCGACCGTCGCGACATCGCCGGTGCGCTCGAGCCATGCGCCGGCGAGCGTCACGAACAGCGGCGTCGCGTCGACGCTGCCGTAGTACCGGCGGAACGGCACCTCGCCGAGCTCCGCCATCTCGCCGACGCGGGTCTCGTGCAGGATCTTGCCCGGCTCCGCGTCGGCGGCCGGGTCCTCCTCGACCGCCTGGTTGTCGGCCAGGAAGCGCAGCACGCCCAGGGCGACGTCCGGGTCCGTCCAGAGCATCTGGTGGGCGGTGATGATGGCGTCGCGCCCGAAGGCGGTGCTGAACCAGGGGATGCCCGCATAGGGGTAGGGTCCGCCCGGCTTGTCGGTCATCAGCATGTACAGGTCGGCGACGGAGCGCCGCGCGGCCTCGTTGAAGACGTCGTTCGAGGTCTCGACGCCCGACGCGCGCGACGATGCCCGGCGCAGGGCCCGCCGGGCGTCCCGGATGCCGAGCATGAACGCCTCGCGCGCGGAATGGGCGGGGATCTCGTCGCCGCAGCGGATCTCGATGTGGAGCACGACGTGGCCGCGCGCCGGCAGCTCCAGCTCGAACCCCGCCGTGTCGGCGGTCAGGGTCGTGGGCGCGGGGGCGAAGCGGAGCCGGGTGACCCGGAGGATACCGTCCAGCCCGGTATAGGCGAGGCGCACGCCGTCGGAGCCGGTCTCGGGCGCGTGGACGGTGCCGCGCTCCGCGCGCACGGCGCCGCGCACCTCGAACAGGTCCGCGAAATCGGCCGCGAAATGCAGATCCAGGCGCAGGCGCTGCGGCCGGTCGGAGAAGTTGTGCACCGCGAGGCGCTCGTAGCACGCCGCGTTCCACAGGAATTTGGAGCGGCGGATATGGACGAGGTCGCGCTCCAGGACGAGGCGGCCGTCCTCGAACAGGTCCGGGTTGGCGAGGTCGCAGGTCAGGGCGGCGTTGTCGTCGCGCAGCGTGGTGCCGAGGAGCATCGGCCGCATGCCCTGGATGGCGAGGCCGAGCCGCGACAGGTGCCGGGTGTCCCGATGGTAGATGCCCTCGGGGCTGCCCGCACCGGAAAGGATGTCGCCATTGTGGTCGAAGACGGCGAAGCTGTCGCCGTGCTTGAGGGTCCGCGGCCGCCTTTCCTGAAGGGACGAGGTCGCGGGAATGTAGAATTGCGGGGCGTCCACCCCGACCCGGTCCGGCCCGGGCGCGACGCCGGCCGCTGCGCTTGCGTTCTCCATGGCTCTCCCTCAGGCGACGTGCTGGAACGCGGGGCGTGCCGCGCCGCCCTGGCGGGGCGGCAGAGGCAGCACGCGGCTGTCGCCCAGGCGGTGGTAGATGTCCAGGTAGTCGCGGGTCATGCGCGGGGCCGTGAAGCGGCGGTCGAAAGCGGCGCGGACCGCGGAGCGGTCGAGCAGGCCGAGCCGGCCGACCGCGCCGACCGCGGCGTCGAGGCCGTCGACGACGAAGCCGGTCACGCCGTCGTCGATCACCTCCGGCACCGATCCGCAGCGCCATGCGATCACCGGCGTGCCGCAGGCCATCGCCTCGATCATCACGAGGCCGAACGGCTCCGGCCAGTCCACGGGGAACAGCAGTGCCAACGCATCGCCAAGGAAGCCGCCCTTCTCAGCCTCGCCGATCTCCCCGACATAGTCGACGTTCGGAGTGGCGCGGACCAGCGGTTCGATCACCGCTTCCCAATACGCCCGGTCCGCCTCGTCCACCTTGGCCGCGATCTTCAGCGGCAGCCCGCTGCGCCTCGCGATCTCGATCGCGCGGTCGGGCCGCTTCTCCGGCGAGATGCGGCCGAGGAACGCCAGGTAGCCGCCGCGCGGTGCCGGCGCGAACGGGAGCAGGCCCGCAGGCAGGCCGTGATGCACGGTGCCCAGCCAGTTGACCGGCGGCATCGGACGGCGCTGGTCGTCGGAGATGGACACCAGCGGCATGTCCGGGAACATCCGGTAGAGCGGCAGGAGCTCCGGAAGGTCGAGCCGGCCGTGCAGCGTCGTGACGGTACGCCCGGCAATGTCGCGGAACAGCGGGAAATGAACGTAGTCGATGTGGAAATGCAGGATATCGAACTCGTCGGCCCGCCGGCGCACCTCCTCCAGCATCAAGGTGAGGTAGGGCAGCGGGTCCTGGGCGCGCCGGTTCAGCCGCAGGGCAGCATCGCAGCACGGGACGAGCCGGGCCGAGGTCTGGCTGTCCCCGCTCGCGAACAGCGTCACGTCGTGCCCCTGGCGGACCAGTTCCTCCGTGAGGTAGGACACGATGCGTTCGGTCCCTCCGTACAGCCGCGGCGGGACCCGCTCCATCAGGGGAGCGATCTGGGCGATCTTCATCCTCAACACTCCTCGAACGGCAAGCATCGGCAATGAAGACGAGCCCGGCCGCACCGGCATCGAGCCGCATGCCGCCGGTCAGGGCCGGTTCATGCCCGGACGCGCGGCTGCTCCTGCCCGTGAGCCGCAGCTCGGCGGCGGAAAGCCCGCAATGATGCTCTCGTCTTTGCGCTGCTTCCAGGTCACGTAAGCCATAGGAACCTCCGTCAGTTCGACCGCCGACGACGTCGACCGAACCCGACAGCGGCCGGTTCGGCTGGGCCGCGTGGCGGCCAGGACCCGGCTTGCGAAGAACGAACACATGATCTTCGCGCCGGACGGCTGTTGACCGTTGCGATACGGGAAGGACCGGAAGGGACACCATGAAGACGCGCAAGCTCTCCTCCGACGCCGGCCAGACGGTCTGGGCCGTCGTCTTCGGCGCGGGCGAAGACCCGCTGGCCGGCCTGGCGGCATTCGCGCGCGAGCAGAAACTGTCCGCCGCGCAGTTCTCCGCCATCGGCGCGTTCGAGCGCGCGGTCCTCGGCTTCTTCGACGTCGAGCGGCGGGACTACCACCGCATCCCCGTCGAGGAGCAGACGGAAGTCGTCTCGCTGACCGGCAACGTGACGCTGGCGCCGGACGGGGACAAGCGGAAGCTGCACATCCATGCCGTGCTCGGGCGCCGGAGCGGCGAGGCCGTCGTCGGCCATCTGCTCGAGGCGCGCGTACGGCCGACGCTGGAGGTGATCCTGTCCGAGACGCCGGCCCATCTGCGCCGCCGCCACGATCCGGAAACGGGGCTGAGCCTGCTTCCGGCCGACGGGAGCGGGTAATGGGCGAAGCACCCGGCCGCGGGCCGCGGATCGACGCGCTCCGGGTCCATGCCTACACCGTGCCGACCGCGGGCCCGGAAGAGGACGGGACGTTGCTGTGGGACAGCACGACGGCGGTCGTCGTCGAGGTCGAGGGCGGGGGCGAGACCGGCCTCGGCTACGGCTACGCCGACCGGGCGGCGGCGGCGCTCGTGCGCGAGCGGCTGACCGACGCCGTCGTCGGGCGCGACGCGCTGGCGCCCGGCGACGCATGGCACGCGATGGTCGAACGGGTCCGCAATCTCGGCCGGCCCGGCGTCGGGACCATGGCCATCTCGGCGGTGGACACGGCGCTGTGGGACCTCAAGGCGAAGCTGCTGGGCCTGCCGCTCGCGGTCCTGCTCGGCATGGTGAGGGACGACGTCGCCGCCTACGGCAGCGGGGGCTTCACCAATTACGACGACGAGACCCTGCGCCGCCAGATCGAAGGCTGGCTGGAGCTCGGCCTGACGGCGGCGAAGCTGAAGGTCGGGCGGGACGACGCGCGCGACCGCGAGCGCGTGGCGCAGGCGCGCGCGGCGCTGGGGCCGGACCGCGTGCTGATGGTCGACGCCAACGGCGCCTGCACGGTGAAGCGGGCGCTGGCCCAGGCGCAGGCCTTCGCCGAGCACGGCGTCTCGTGGTTCGAGGAGCCGGTCTCCTCCGACGACCTGGACGGGTTGCGGCGCGTCTCGCGGGAAGGCCCCGCGGGCATGGAGATCGCGGCCGGCGAATACGGCCACGACGCGATCTATTTCCGCCGCATGCTCGAGGCGGGCGCCGTGGACGTGCTGCAACCCGACGCGACGCGCTGCGGCGGGGTCACCGGCTTCCTGCAGGCCGACGCCCTGGCGCAGGCCTTCGGGCGGGCGCTGTCGGCCCATACCGCGCCGAGCCTGCACGCCCATCTCGGATGCGCGTGCAGGCAGGTGCGGCACGTCGAGTATTTCCACGATCACGCCCGGCTGGAGCCGATGCTGTTCGACGGCGCGCTCCGGCCGGCCGCCGGCCGCCTCGCCCCGGACCTCGGGCGGCCAGGGCTGGGCCTGGAGCTGAAGCGCGCCGACGCGGAGCGCTTCGCCGCCTGACCCCGCCGGGGTATCAGCCGTAGGGGTATCAGCCCGGCGACAGCATCCGCGCGACGGTTTGGTGGAGGGTGTCGGCGTCGACGGGCTTGCGCAGGAGGGCTTGGCCGGGGACGGTGCCGGGCTGAAGCCTGTCCGGGTCGGTCTCGGCGGTCAGCACGATCGCGGGGATGTCGTCGCGCCGATAGCGGGCATGCACGAGGCCGACGACGTCGGCGGCCGTGCTCGTGCCCGGCAGGTGGTAGTCCGTCAGGATCAGCCGCGGCGGGTCGGGGACTTCGTCCAGCCGCGCGGCCAGCTCGTCGAGCGAATGGGCGGCCAGGGTCCGCAATCCCCAGGACTGCAGCAGCCGGCACAGGCTGTCGAGCACCGAGGGGTCGTCGTCCACCACGAACACGAGCTGGTCCTGTATGCCGGCCACCGACGGAGCGGCGGCCTTCCGGACCGGCTCGGCCGGCGGTTGGGCGAGCGGCACGTCGACCGCGAACACCGAGCCGCGGCCGGGCACCGATCTGAGATCGAGCGGATGGTCGAGCAGGCGCGCCATCCCCGCCACGACCGAGAGGCCCAGGCCGAGCCCCCAGTCGGGATTGTGCCCGGGCGGGCGCAGCCGGACGAAGTCCTCGAAGATGCGTCCGAAGAGCTGCCGCGGAATCCCGACCCCGGTGTCCCAGACCTCGATGCGTACCCGGCCGGCGCGGCGCCGGCACGCCAGCAGGATCCCGCCCTTCGACGTGTAGCGCAGCGCGTTGCTCAGGAGGTTGGAGATGATGCGCTGCAGGAGGACCGGGTCGCTGCGTACCCACTCGTCGCAGGCGAACACCCGGAACTTCAGCCCGGCCGAGCGCGCCTGCTCCTCGAACTCGCGCCTGAGGCGTTCGACCAGGTCGCGGACCCGGAAGCTCGCGGGCCTGGGCTGGACGGTCCCGGCCTCCATCGCCGAGGCGTCGAGCAGCGCGTTGAGGAGCGTCTCGCCCGCCGTCATCGCCTCGGTGAGCCTGTTCGCCAGCTCGTGCTGGCGCGACGTCGTCAGCTGGTTGGCGAGCAGCGGCAGCAGCAGGCGCATCGCCTGGTAGGGCTGGCGGAGGTCGTGGCTGGCCGCCGCGAAGAACCGCATCCGGGCGAGCGAAGCCGTCTGCGTCGCCTCCAGCGCCTCGCGGGCCTGGCGTTCCGCCTCCAGCAGCCGGCGTTCGAGGCGCTTGCGGCCGCTGATGTCGGTGCCGACGACGATGATCGCCGGCTCGCCGTCGTAGACGATCCGGCGCACCGAGACCAGCGCGGTGGCCGGCGTGCCGTCGGGGCGCTGCCCCTCGATCTCGACGTCCGTCGCCACCCCGGCCGCGTGCAGATGGGCGCGCAGGCGCTCGCGGTCCTGGGGATCGCCGTAGATCTCCGTGATCGACCGCCCGACGATGCCTTCCCGGTCGGTCCCGTAGAAGGACGCCAGCCAGGGATTGCCGTAGAGGATCCGCCCGTCGTCCTCCCGCGTCACCGCCACCGCCATGGGCAGCAGCTCGGCGACGGCGCGAAAGCGCGCCTCGCTCTGGCGCAGCGCCAGCTCGACCCGCTTCAGCCCGGAGATGTCGTGGAGGATGCCGAGGAAGTTCTCGCAGACCCCGGCCCGGTTGCGGACGGGATGGATCGCGAGATCGATCCAGAGGGGCGTGCCGTCGCGCCGGCGGTTGAGGAGCTCGGCGCGGACCGGCTCCTGTTCCTCGAGCGCGCGGCGGATCCGGCGCCGGGCTTCGGGGTCGGTCCCGGGGTCCTGGAGGAAGCGCGGCGAGCGCCCGAGCGCCTCCCCGACGCCGTACCCGGTCAGGCGTTCGAAGGCCTCGTTCAC